>JBIJBP010000160.1:0-10953 GCA_044345155.1 Prosthecobacter sp.
GGCGACAAGATGAAGAAGGCCATCGTGGCCATCCGCGCCGAGCTGGAGGAGCGCCTCGCCTGCTTCGAGAAGGACGGCCGCCTGCTGGAGGCCCAGCGCCTGCGCATGCGCACCGAGCACGACATCGAGATGATGCAGGAGATGGGCTTCTGCCAGGGCATCGAAAACTACAGCCGCCACCTCACCGGCCGCGCCCCCGGCGCCACGCCCGGCACCCTGCTCGACTTCTTCCGCGAGCCTCCCCTGCTCTTCATCGACGAAAGCCATGCCACCATCCCGCAGATCGGCGGCATGTATGAGGGCGACAAGTCGCGCAAGACTGTCCTGGTCGAGCACGGCTTCCGCCTGCCCAGCGCCCTCGACAACCGCCCGCTCAAGTTTGACGAGTTCATGGGCAAGGTCGGCCAGCTCGTCTATGTCAGCGCCACGCCCGCCCGGTTTGAGATGGAGAACAGCGTCGTCGGCAACACGACCTACATCCCGCACCAGCGCGACCGCATCGGCCAGGAGGAGACCGTGCCCGCCGCCCTGCCCGGCCTGAGCGTGCGCACCAGCGGCAGCTCGCAGCCCGTGGAAAAGTTCGACGTCACCACCCGCGGCAGGCACCTGGTCGTCGAGCAGATCATCCGCCCCACCGGCCTGCTCGACCCGGTCATCACCGTCAAGCCGCTCAAGGGCCAGATCGACGAGACGATCGAGCTCTGCCGCCAGCGCATCGAGCGCGGAGAACGCGTGCTCGTCACCACCCTGACCAAGCGCACCGCCGAGGACCTCACCGACTACCTGCGCAACCTCGACATGAAGGTGCGCTACCTGCACAGCGACATCGACGCCATCGAGCGCGTCGAGATCCTGCGCAGCCTGCGCAAGGGCGACTGCGACGTGCTCGTCGGCATCAACCTCCTGCGCGAAGGCCTCGACCTGCCCGAGGTCAGCCTGGTCTGCATCCTCGACGCCGACAAGGAGGGCTTCCTGCGCAGCGAGACCTCGCTGATCCAGACAGCCGGACGCGCCGCGCGCCATGTCGCCGGCGAGGTGGTGCTGTTTGCCGACATCGAGACGCAGAGCATCCGCGCCCTGCTCAGCATCAGCCGCCACCGCCGGCAGGTGCAGGAGGAGTATAACCAAAAACATGGTATCACGCCGCAGACCGTGCGCCGCGCCGTGCAGGAAAGCCTGCAGGTGCTGGGCAAGGCACGAGAGGTCGAGGAGGGTGTCCTGCGCGAGGGCGGCTCCGGCGATGTCGTGGTGACCGACGTCATCCGCGAGCTCGAAGGAGAAATGGCCGAGGCGGCGGCGAAGCTGGAGTTCGAACGAGCCGCGCTGCTGCGCGACCAGATCCGTGAGCTGAAGAAGCAGGCGGGCCTGAATCCGGACGACGGCGGCACGCTGCCGAAGCCGAAGAAAGCCGCCTACGGCCGGCCCAAACGCGGCGGCCGCAAAGGCTAGCCACTTTTCGCCAACCACCCGACAACGCTCAGGCGAAGCAACGTCGCCATCTCGCTCCGTCGAGATGAGCTGGACGCCCCCGCTAACTCTTCCATTTACGATGACCCAAAGGTCTGTACTTCAGCGCAAGCCTTCCGTCCGCGTTCAAGCAAAGCCAAGCAACCGCCTCGATGTGCCGTGATGCCGTTGGGGGCTTCGCCGAGGCCGGGCGTTCTCGAAGTTCGAAAGTTCAACGTGCCTGCGCCAGCCTCTCGCTCATCTTGCGGAGCAAGATGGCTACTTTGCTTGCGCTCTTCCTCAGCCGTCTGGGCATCGTGACCTGTGTTTTGACCCGTTTAAGGAACGACTTATCCGCAGAGGCTGTCTCGCACATCTGTCATCAGCGATCATGCGAAGCAACGTCGCCATCTCGCTCCGTCGAGATGAGCTGGACGACTGGTACGCTCAGCCATTCACGATGACCTTGAATTCTGCATTTCAGCGCAAGCCTTCCTTCCGTCTTCAGGCAAAGCCAAACTTCCGCTGAAGCCTTCGCCGAGGCCGGGCGTTCTCGAAGTTCGAAAGCTCTACCTGCCTGCGCCAGCCTCTCGCTCATCTTGCGGAGCAAGATGGCTACTTTGCTTGCGCCCATCCGCAGCCGTCTGGGCATCGTGACCTGTATTTCTGGGATCCGTTTAAGGAACGGTTCATCAGCAGAGGCTGTCTCGCACATCTGTCATCAGCGATCATGCGAAGCAAAGTAGCCATCTCGCTCCGTCGAGATGAGCTGGACGTCTGGTACGCTCTTCCGCTCACGATGACCTTGAATTCTACATTTCAGCGCAAGCCTTCCGTCCGCGTTCAAGCAAAGCCAAGCCACCGCCTCGATGTGCCGTGATGCCGTTGGGGGCTTCGCCGAGGCCGGGCGTTCTCGAAGTTCGAAAGTTCAACGTGAGTGCGCCAGCCTCTCGCTCATCTTGCGGAGCAAGATGGCTACTTTGCTTGCGCTCATGCGCGGCCGTCATAGCTTCGTGACATGCGATTCTTTGATCCGTCTGACGAACGGCTCATCACCCAGCGGCGGCTGCCGCACTGGGCGCAGGATGGATGTGTGGTTTTCATCACCTGGCGCACGGTGGATTCCATGCCCAGGGATGTCCTCGATCGCTGGCGGGCGGAAAGAAATCGCTGGCTTGACCTGCACGGCATCGACCCTCTGCAAAAGGGCTGGAAGACGTGCTTGCAGGAGCTGCTGCCGGACGCGTTGGCCGAATATCACGACCGCTTCACCACGCGCTGGCACGAGGCGCTTGATTCGGGTCATGGCGCGTGCGCTCTCGCCCAGGCCGGGATCGCCAGCCTCATTGCCGACAGCCTTCTGCACTTCGATGGAGATCGCTACGAGATGCTCGACTTCGTGATCATGCCCAATCACGTTCACCTGCTTGCCACGTTTCCCGACAAGGGTTCCATGGTTGAGCAATGTGCATCCTGGAAACACTTCACGGCCCGGCAAATCCATCGCCGCCTTGGCAGCCAGGGGCGCTTCTGGCAACAAGATGCCTTTGATCATCTCGTGCGGCACGAAGGACAGTTCCGACGTCTGCGTGATTACATCGCGCAAAACCCGCTCAAAGCCGGTCTGCGAACCGGGCAGGCGTGTCATTGGAGCAAAGCAAAGTAGCCATCTCGCTCCGTCGAGATGAGCTGGATGCCCCGCTAACTCATCCGCTCACGATGACCAAGAAGTCTGCATTTCAGCGCAAGCCTTCCTGTCTGCGTTCAAGCAAAGCCAAGCCACCACTTCGATGCGCCGTGATGCACCCTGGGGGCTTCGCCGAGGCTGACGTTCTCGAAGTTCGAAAGCTCAACGTGCCTGCGCCAGCCTCTCGCTCATCTTGCGGAGCAAGATGGCTACTTTGCTTGCGCTCTTCCGCTGCTGTCAGGGCATCGTGACCTGTATTTCTGGGACCCGTTTAAGGAACGGTTCATCAGCAGAGGCTGGCTCGCACATCTGTCATCGACGCTCATGCGAAGCAACGTCGCCATCTCGCTCCGTCGAGATGAGCTGGACGCCTGGTACGCTCTTCCGCTCACGATGACCCAAGGGTCTGCATTTCAGCGCAAGCCTTCCTTCCATCTTCAGGCAAAGCCAAGCTTCCGCCGAAGCCTCCGCTGAAGCCGGGCGTTCTCGAAATTCGAAAGCTCTGCCTGCCTGCGCCAGCCTCTCGCTCATCTTGCGGAGCAAGATGGCTACTTTGCTTGCGCTCTTCCGCTACCTTCAGGGCATCGTGACCTGTATTTCTGGGATCCGTTGGCGGAATGGTTTATCCGCAGAGGCTGTCTCGCACATCTGTCATCGGCGATCATGCGAAGCAACGTCGCCATCTCGCTCCGTCGAGATGAGCTGGATGCCCCGCTAACTCAGCCGCTCACGATGACCAAGAAGTCTGCATTTCAGCGCAAGCCTTCCTTCCGCGTTCAAGCGAGGCCAAACCACCACTTCGATGCGCCGTGATGCCCCGGAGGCTTCGCCGAGGTCTGGCGTTCTCGAAGTTCGAAAGTTCAACGTGCCTGCGCCAGCCTCTCGCTCATCTTGCGGAGCAAGATGGCTACTTTGCTTGCGCTCTTCCGCAGCCGTCAGGGCATCGTGACCTGTATTTCTGGGATCCGTTGGAGGAATGGTTCATCCGCAGAGGCTGTCTCGCACACCTGTCATCGTCGATCACGCGAAGCAAAGTCGCCATCTCGCTCCGTCGAGATGAGCGGGCAGCTTGGAAGACTCGACCGTTCACGAACTCCAAAAGCTCATCCTTGTGGCGCCAGCCTTCCGCCCACCTCGAAGGAGCGCGTTCTGATCTGCTGATGCCATCCTCGCAGGCTGTCGATGATTCGTGGATCCCTGGCAGGTCCCCTTTGCGTCGGGGCCAAAGAGCAAGGGTGGCGTAGATGCGATGCCCCAAGGGTTCCTGGGGTGACGGGCTGAAGCCCATCACGATTTTAAGAACCCGGTGGGCTTGAATGCCTATAGAGGGACAGCCCTCGGGTTTCGCTATCTTGTTCCTTTGCCTGCGCGGGCAAGCTCCGACTGCCTGGCTTCCTCGTGCGTCTGGCTATGACAAGACAAGAGCAGCCGTGTTTCAGACAGTTGCCTGAGTGGAAGGTAATCCAGTTCTTCCAGCGCTGGACCCGCGCGTAGATGTCGCCTTTACGAGACGTTGTCGTGTCTCTCAACGAACTGGAGGAGACTCCTTGTAACACCGACCTCAGACATCTAGCGCTAATGCGGTTGGAAAAGGTCACTCACCCAAACAAGCTCATCTGCCCTGCGTCCTCATCGCTGCGGGCTTTCTTCCGGGTCTTGGCCGGCACGCTGGTGGCGACGGGGATGTCTTTGACGCTTTCGGCGGGCTGGTGGCCGGATTCGAGCTGCTGGAGGACTTCCTTGGCGCGGTCGATCACGTTTTCAGGGAGGCCGGCGAGGCGGGCGACCTGGATGCCGTAGCTTTTTTCGGCGCAGCCGGGCAGGATCTTGCGCAGGAAGATGATCTGGTGGTTCCACTCCTTCACGGCGACGTTGTAGTTTTTCACGGCGCCGCGGCTCTGGGCCAGGGCGGTGATCTCGTGATAGTGGGTGGCGAAGAGGCAGCGGGCACCGATGTGGTCGTGCAGGTGCTCGGCGACGCTCCAGGCGATGCTGAGACCGTCGAAGGTGCTCGTGCCGCGGCCGATCTCATCGAGAATGACCAGGCTTCGTTCGGTGGCGTTGTTGAGGATGAGCGCGGTCTCGTTCATCTCGACCATGAAGGTGCTCTGGCCGCGTGCGATGTCGTCGCTGGCACCGATGCGGGTGAAGATGCGGTCAACGAGGCCGATTTCGGCGCTGGCGGCGGGCAGGAAGCTGCCGATCTGCGCCATGAGGGTGAGCAGGGCGGTCTGACGCAGGTAGGTGCTTTTGCCGGCCATGTTCGGGCCGGTGATGAGGATGAGGCGGCTTTCCGCGGGCTCGAGCGTGACGTCGTTGGGCACGAAGCGTTCGCCGCTGGTGAGGTTCTGGTCGAGCACCGGGTGGCGGCCGTCGCGGATGAAGAGGTTGCGCGTCTCGTTGAGGACGGGGCGGGTGTAGTTGAAGAGGCGCGCGGTTTCCGCGAGGGAGGCGAGAGCGTCGAGCACGGCGATGGCGCCGGCGGTTTCCTGGATCTGCGCGAGGTGCTGCAGGATGCGGTTGCGCAGCTCGATGAACTGCTCGTATTCCAGGGCCTTGCTGCGCTCCTCGCTGCCGAGGATCTTGTCCTCCATGCGCTTCAGCTCGTCGGTGATGTAGCGCTCGCCGTTGACGGTGGTCTGCTTGCGGTGGTAGTCGGCGGGCACGCTGCCGACGTTCGCCTTGGTGATCTCGATGAAGTAGCCGAAGACGGCGTTGTACTTGATCTTGAGGCTCTTGATGCCGGTGCGCTCGATCTCGCGCGCCTGCAAATCGGCGATCCACTGGCGGCCGAGGGTGGAGGCGTTGCGGAGCTCGTCGAGCTCGGGCAGCCAGCCTTCGCGGAAGACGCCGCCCTCCTTGATCTGCATGGGCGGTTCATCGACGATGGCGCGCTGGATTTCCGAGGCGAGGGCGGTGAGATCGTGCAGGCGGCCCGCCAGCAGGCCTGACAGGGAGGCTGCTTCCGAAAGGAGGGTTTTCAGCGCCGGCACGACTTCCAGGGAAACCGCGAGTGCCTGCAAATCCCGGCCGTTGCCGCTGCCCTGGCTGAGTCGGCTGCTGGTGCGTTCGAGGTCACGGACCTCCTTGAGCAGCGTGCGCACCTGGCTGAGGAGCATGGGCTCGCCAAGGAAGGCGGCGATCATGTCCTGGCGCTGGGTCAGGGCGTCGAGGTCGCGCAGCGGATGGAGGACCCAGTGGCGGAGGCGGCGGCCGCCCATGGGCGTGCAGGTGCGGTCGAGGGCGCTGAGGAGGGTGTGGGCGCTGCCGCCGCGGGCGCTGACCAGCTCGAGGTGCCCCTGGCTGGCGGCGTCGATGAGCACCACATCGTTGGTTTGGCCGACACGCAGGCGCTGGATGTGGTCGACGCTGCGGCGGAGCTGGAACTGGAGGTATTGAAGGACGGCCCCGGCGGCGCAAAGCGCGGCGGTGAGGTCCTGGCAGCCGAAGCCGTCGAGCGACTGCACCTTGAAGTGCTGGGTGAGGCTGTGCTGCGCCTGGTCGAGCAGGAAGAGGTAGCTTTCCACGCCAAGGGCGGCGGCGGGCTGGCCGAGGGCATCGAGCAGGTCGCGCTGCTCCTCGCTGACGAGCAGTTCGCTGGCCTGGAGGCGTTCGAGTTCATCGGCGAGCTCGGCGGTGTCCTTGAACTCCGCGAGCTCGAATTCGCCGGTGGTGTGGTCAACGTAGGCGAGGCCGAACCGCTGGCGGTCACGGAAGACGGCGGCGAGGTAGTTCGGCCGGTTGGAGTCGAGCAGGTTGGTGTCGTTGACGGTGCCGGCGCTGAGGATCTGGGAGATCTGGCGTTCGACGAGCTTTCCGGGGACGGGGTCGGTGGTTTGTTCGGCGATGGCGACGCGTTTGCCGCCCTTGATGAGCCTGGCGATGTAGCCCTGGGCGGCGTGGTAGGGCACGCCGCACATGGGGATGCCGTTGCGCTTGGTGAGGGCGACGTTGAGGATGGGCGCGGCAGTCTTGGCGTCCTCGAAAAACAGCTCATAGAAGTCGCCGAGACGGAAGAAGAGCAGCACGTCCTCCGGAAGCTCCCGCCGCATGGCGAGGTACTGCTTCATCATGGGCGTGGTGGCGGCGGCGGCGGAATCGGACATCGTTCGTGCGGGAGCGGCACGGTCAAGAGCGGCGGGGGCAGGTCAAGCAGTGGGTCAGGCCTGAAAGGCAAGAGGCACGCCGCCCTGGCGCGCGGAGGCCAGACAGGCGTCGAGGACCTGCTGCGTGAGCAGGCTGATGCGCGGCCAGTGCGGGTCCAGCTTGCCGGAGAGAACAAGGCTGGAGAAGGTCTGGAACAAGCCGGACTCCTGGGAGCCGGGGGCGTTGTTGCTGGGCTCGTCGAGGGATTCGATGTGATGACCGCCGAGCATGTCGGCGCGGCAGCGGTCGAGCACGAACTGGCTGCGGGTGAGGCTGAACTGGGTGTGCGCGGCGGAGAAGGGCAGCACGAAGTCGGAGACCTGGAGCAGGGCCTTGTCGCCGCTGACCACGGCCCACTGGGCATTGGCGGCGTTGAAGGAGCAGTAGAAGGAGGCGCTGACGCCGTCGGCAAAGGTCAGCGTGCCGGAGAAGGCGAGCGGCACCGGGGCGACGCCGTCACCGGCCTGGACTTCGGCCTGGATGCTGCCGGTGACCTGGACCGGGGCGGCGAAGTTCATCGCCCAGAGCGTGAAGCGCAGGCAGTACCAGCCGAGGTCGCCAAGGCAGCCGAGCGGCTCAAGGCTGCCATGGGCGCGGATGTTCGACTGGGCGAAGGAGTCGTCGGCGAGGAAGCTGAACTGCGAGGCGATGTGGCGGATGCGGCCGACCTCGTGATCGACGACTTCACGCAGGCGCCGGAGGCGCTGGCCGTGCATGAACATGACGCCGTCCATGAACTGCACGCCATGCCGTTCACAGGCGGCGAGAATTTCCTGCACGTCGGAGCTGTCACAGCCCACGGGTTTTTCGACCAGCACATGCTTGCCGGCGGCGGCGGCGCGCAAGACCCACTCCTTGCGCAGACCGGTGGGCAGAGGGATGTAAACGGCGTCGATATCCGGGCGGGCGAGCAGGGCTTCGTAGCTGTCGATGGCCTCCGGAAGAACGGGATGCGGGGCGGAGGACTGGCATTCGTCGATGAAGGCGCGGGCCTTGGCCAGGTCGCGGCTGGCGACGGCGACGAGGGAGGCGTTGCCGGCGTCGCGGATGGCCTGCCAGTTTTTGCGGGCGATGAAGGCGGCGCCGAGGATGCCCCAGCGGCATGTTTTCGTGGTCATAAGGCGCGCAGGCTAGAGGGGCGCGCACGCCTTGCCAAGCAACACCTGACCTTAGGAGCCTGGGTTGAGGAGCACCTTGCCGGAGTCCTTCGGGCTGGTGGTGGGCGTGGTGCTGCCGTCAGTCTTGGGCAGGGCGTCGCGGAGGAAGAAACCGACGCCGGAGAGCGTGCCGTTGTCGTTCACGATGAGGCCCTGGTAGTCCACCTTGCGCGGGACCTGGGGGCGGGTGGGGGGAGCCGGGCGGGGGTCGTTGTCCTTGGTGGTGTAGCTGCCCTTGAAGGCGCCGGTGGCCGGGGTGAGCGAGAAGCTGACACCCTTGAGGTTAGGCTTGTTTACGGTCGTTCCGCCGCCGGCCTTGATGGCGAGCGTCACATTGGCCTGCACCGGCAGGGGGTCTTCACCCAGGGTGGTATCGAAGCTGAGGGCGGCATTGGCGGGCGGTGTGCCGGTGGGGGCGGAGAGGCCCATGGGGATCGTTTTGGAATCCGGGGCGCTGTAGGGCCTGCCAAAGGTGTTCAGGAGAAGCGGACCGAAACCGCCGGAGTAAACCCGGTTTTTCTTGGGATCACTCGCAGGCCGCATCCAGCTCACCGTGCCCTGGATGTTGGGGGAGGTCAGGGGGCTGGGAAGGGAGAGCAGGGAAAGGACGCTGCCCTTGATGAGGGTGGTGTAGAGCGTCTGGTAGAGGGGGACTTCGCCGATGGGGCTGACGAAGGCGCTGCAGGTGAAGCTTTCGCCATCAGCAAGGCGTCCGGCGGTCAGGGAGATGCCCTTGGCATCGACGGAGATGGAGCCGAAGCCGTGGCCGCGCGGGACGTTGCCTTCATCGGCGGAGGCGCGGATGCCGAAGGTGGAGTAGCCTTTGAAGTCATCCGTGGATTCGGGTGGCAGCCACTTGTTGCGCCAGACGAAGAACTGCCCGGGCACTTCGGCCTCCGACGTCGCGGGATCCTCGTCCCCGGCATCTTCAATCAACAATGAAATCCCCATGGGGGAGTCGAGGTGATGGGGCTTCAGGGAAAACATCAGGTAGGTCATCGGCGGCGGGACGTTGTGGACATCGACGCTGCCATTGAAGCTGAGGGTGTCCGGGCCGATGACGGCCTTGCCGGAGTAGGAGCCGGTGGGCTGGATGGTGAAGTCGATGCGGCCTCCGGTTTCACCGCCGAGTTCGGAGCCGCGATGAATCAGGCCGGTGAAGGAGCCTGCGACGCCCTCAGGCAGGGGCTTGATGAGCAGGCGCGTTTTCAGCGTCACCTTGCCGAACTCATTGCCGATGGTGAAGGCGATTTCATCCCCCTGGACCTGGTCCTTGCTGGGCGCGGTGGGCTTGCCGCTGATGTAGCCGTCCCTGGGATGAATCGACAGGCCTGCGGGCATCCGGGCGCTGAAGGAATTCGGGCGCTGGAGCGGGTCGGTGGGCAGGGGGAAAGGCAGGAGGTAGGTCTGGCCGACCCTGCCTTCCGGCAGCGTGAGGTCGACACCGGTGTAAACGGGGGGCTTGCTGACGACCAGAAGCTGGAGCGGGCCGATGCGGGCCGAGCCTGGCGGTGTGAAGAAATAGTTCCCGGCATCATCCTGCGTGATTTGCTTGATGACGAGCTTGTTGGTGTTGGCGCCGCTGATGCGTCCGCCGTTGCTCACGGGTGACTCGACACCTTTGTCCCATTGGACTGTCGGAGGAAGATTGGATGAGGCGACGAAGCTGAACGTGGCGGTTTTGCCCTCGCCCACGACGAGGGGGTTGATGCTGGTGCTGTTGTCAAAGATGACGACGTTCACGCTCTGACTGACAGTGTGCCCGGGGTTCTTCACCTTGACGGTGTAGGTGCCGGCATCCGCGAGGGTCACGGAGGACAGGTTCAGGGTGGGCGTGCTGACGGCGGGCTTCAGGGGCTTGTTGTTCTTCAGCCATTCATAGGTGATCGGCCCGGGGCCGGTGGCGGTGGCATCGAGAAGGAGACCGCTTTCACCATACAGGGGCAGCACCACGGGGCTGGCAGGAAGCGGGTTGGTGATGACGGGAGGATCAACCTGGTTGCTGAGCGTGAGGCTCCAGGTGATCTCCTCGACCAGGAGAGCCGTGGGATCGCGCCGCACCCAGGGCGTGGGGTCGCGGACGACGGCCTTCACCTTATGGCTGCCGTTGCCGAGGGCTTCGCTGTCGATGTTGAAGGTGGCGGCGGTTTACTCCTCCTGCTCGATGTCATCCACCAGCCAGCGCACGGTCAGGGCGGGCCCGGTGGAGGGGTCCTTGAGGGTGAGTCCGAAGGACAGCGGCACCTTGCTGGTGATGGTCTGCTTGAGCGAAGCCGGCGTCTGGGCATCGACCAGGGAAATTTTGCTATAATAGGTTAGAATGAAGGCCTCGCGGGTCACGCTGCCGGGCGGCTGGAGCAGGTTGCGCATGAGGGCGTTGTCGTGGGGCCGGTACCAGCCGGTGGCGCGGTAGTTGGCGCCTTCGAAAAGCCCGACCACGGGGTCGGCGTAGGCGGGGTCGAACTCCGGCGTGGGCAGCGGCGTCGCGGCGTCGATCCAGACATTCCAGCGAATCTG
>JBIJBP010000161.1:0-10942 GCA_044345155.1 Prosthecobacter sp.
TGGCGGAGCTGCTCCAGCCGTGCATCGGCTTCACCCAGCTCCTTCCTGCGTTCCTCATGCGCAGATTCCGTCGCCCGCAGGGTTTCGCGCAGCCTTGCAAGCTCGGCGGCTGCCGCCGTGTGCTGCTCCTCAGCCGCACGCAGCTCCGCTTCGGCGCCCTCGCGCCGCAGGCCCAGCGTACGAAGCAGGGTATGCTGGGCTCGACCCATCTCCGTGGCAGCCAGCAGGTCGCGCGTCATGGAGTCACGTTCGGAGGTCATCTGCACGATCGCGGCCAGGAGCTCCGCCTTGTGCTGCTCCACGGCCTTCAGCGCCGAGTTTGCATCTGCAAGCTTCGCATCCGTCCCCGAAAGGTCATCCAGATTGTGGGTTAGCTCGGTGGAAAGCGCCTCAAGCCGGGCGTTTTCAGACTGGAGCCCTGCCTGGACCTCACGCAGTTTGTCAACGTCGGTCTTTTTCTCGGTCAATTCCCCGTCCAGCGAATCCAGCTCCGCCTGCTTCGCAGCCTTTGCATCAGCAAATGATGCGTCAAGATCCTTCCTCTGCTTCTCAAGCCTTATGAGCTCGGCTGAGATCTGAGCCTGATCAGCCCGCAGAGCCTCCAGCGAACGGGTGGCTTCGGCCAGTTCTTGACATGTCTTCTCCAGGGATCCGGACTTCCTGCCAAGTTCCGCCACTTCATCCCTGGCGGCCGTGAGCCTGACCTCCAGCCCAGCCAGTTCCGAAGACTTCAACCCGGCCTGGTCTTCCAGGGAGGTAAGCTTCTCGACTGCGGATGCATGACGGCGCTCAACCTCCGACAAGGCCTCCTGCGCCTGGAGCTTTCTCGCCTCCGCCTTCTCCTGCTCACGTCGGGCGGCCTCGGCCGTTTCCGAAAGGCTTGACGCCTCCGATTCGGCATTCTCCTTCTTCAACACCAGGGAGGCCAGGATCGTGTCCAGCATGCCGCGCTGCTGCTGAAGGCCTTCCAGCGCCTGCCGCCCGTCCTCCACCTGGACTCCCAGGTCTCTGAGCTGCTGCTCCAGCTTCACCTTCCGGTCCTCCAACTCCCTGAGCGCCGCCTCGGCCTGCTCGTGACTGGTGCGGGCTGTCTTTTGCGCAGAATCCAACCCATCCTCCAATTTCCCTAGCTCAGCCCTGCGCTCCTGAACACGGGCGGCCAGGGCCTGGACTTCCGCTGAATATTTGAGCTTCAGCTCCTCCTCCGATTTCTCGAAATCGGCGACCTTCTTCTCCAGTTCGGCCAGCCTGGACTGACGTTCATCCGCCGCCCTCGCAAGCTCAGTCGCCCGAGCCTCCTCCTTCTTCTGGTCCTGACGCGTCTTCTCCAGCGCCTTACCCGCCTCAACACGCTCCGCCTTGAGCCCTTCAACCTCCTTGCGGACCTGCGCCAGGCCGGACTCCGCCGCCTGACGCTGCTCCTGCAGTTGAATCGTTTGTTCGCGGACCGCCTGAAGCCGCGCCTCCAGCTCCCCAAGCTCCTGACGCCTGGATTCCAGCCTTGCCGACTCCGCCTGCAGGTCCGCCGAATAGTTGAGCTTCAGCTCCGCCTCCGACTTCTCGAAGTCCAAAGCTGTCTTTTGCAGCTCGGCAACCCTGGCTTCGAGCTGCCCAACGCCTGACTTCAGCTCCTGCCGCCTGATTTCCTCGCGACCGAGTTCAGATCGGAGCTCCTCCAGCCTCCTGGACAGCTCGACACGCTCCTGGCGCGTTCTTTCCGCGTCCTTGTGCAGGGATTGCAAGGCCTGGTTTGCCATCTCCATGTCCGACTGCACCTTGCCCAGCTGGCTGCGGGTGGATTCCAGCTGGCTGTCGAGGTTGGACGCCTCACGGCGTTTTGCGGCAAGCTTTTCCAGATCCGCTTCTGCGGCTGCCCGGGATTTCTGCACCTCGGCCAGCCTGGCATCCGCAGCCTCTACCTCCTTCTGTTTTTCATCGATGGACTTTTCGAGCTCCCGCAGCTCATCGCGCCGACGCGCCTCCCTCTCGTTCTCCTTGCGCAGCAGCTCACGCTCCTGCCTGAGACGAGACAACTCATCCTTCAACTCGTCCGACTGTTTCAGGAGGGCGGGATCAGGCACGAGGGCCGGTCGTGCTATCGGCATCGCTGAAGGCGCCGGAGCGGCACCCGGCGGGGATGATTCTCCCCGGGTAAGAGGAGGCCGTGTCGGCTCGATCGGACTGGTTTCGGACTTCGGCTCATCGCGCGCAGGAATGGATTCCGTATCACCACGCTTGCCATCAGATGGCGCCGGCCCCGCCCTGCCCGACCCCGCAGGCCTTGAGCCAGATGCAGGAGCAGTGCCCCTGGGCGCCCTTTCACGAAACCGTGCATCCAGCTGGCCGAAGCGAATCTTGTCCCCGCCCTTCACCATCGCCCGTTCAACCCGCCTGCCGTTGACGAAGGTGCCGTTGGAAGACTTCAGGTCGACCAGTTCATACCCACCATCGGCCTGCCGCACGAACTCGGCGTGAAATCCGGAGATGTAGGTGTTGTCGATGACAATGTCATTCTTCGCATCCCTTCCGATGGACAGCCGCTCCTCGAGAATGTCGAAGACGAACTCATTACCATCATTGAGGTTGAAGGCCAGGTACGGCATGGACGGACGGCGGGATCAAAAAAGGCAGAAAACCAATGCTTAATTTTAGATGATGATCGAATCAATCTTAATTAAGCCCGCCCGTACGTCGGCCTGACAAAAAGTTTGGAACGATTGGAGAGCGGGCGTGTCGGGCAAAGATCCAAAGCTCCGGGTGATTTCCATTTGGCATGAGAACGCCAGGAACCTCCGGATCGGCGCTTCATACCGGTCAACACCCCGAGGCCCCGTCCGCCAGCCTGGGCCGGAAAAACACGGATCCCCGGCGGGAGGCAAACAAGGCCGCCGGCCTTCAAAGCATTCCACCACGCTGCTCGACCCACTGCATCGCATAACGGATCAGGGCCGCAGCGTCCGTGATGCCAAGCTTGTCCTTGATGTGAGCACGGTGCGCCTCGACTGTCCGGGCGCTGATGTTCAGGCGGGTCGCAATGTTCTTGGTCGCCACTCCCTGCCCGATCATTTCGAGCACCTCCAGCTCCCTGTCAGTCAGCGTGTCAATCCCGGCGCCCTGGCGCGGACGCTGTCCGCTGACCTGCTCCAGCATGCGGCTCGCCATGGCGTCACTGACATAAATGCCGCCGGCGAGCACCTTGCGCACCGCGGTGACCAGGTTGTCGGCCGCCACCTCCTTCATGATGTAGCCCCTTGCCCCAGCACGGAGGGCGCGCTCCCCATACATGTCTTCATCATGCATCGACAGGACCAGGCAGAGGGTTCCAGGATGCATGGACTGGATGTCCTTCAGCAGTTCGAGGCCGTTCTTGTCCGGCAGAGTGAGGTCGATGACAACAAGGTCAGGACAGTACCGGTCCACGGCGGCCAGGCCCTCGCAGGCGCTGCCGGCCTCGGCGCAGACCTCCAGGCCGGGTTCGCTGCGGATGAGCTGGGCCAGACCGTGGCGCATGATCGGGTGGTCATCCACCAGCAGGAGCCTTTTCACGGGCGGCTGCGGCGTTTTTTGTTCGGCTGGGGTCTTGGTACGGGAACTTGGCATCTCACAATCGTGCCGCCGAAGTCGTCATGCTCCACAGCCAGCACACCCCCCATCATCCGAGCGCGGTGGCTCATCGTCAAGAGCCCCATGCCGGTGCTTTTGCCAGAAATGTTGTCAGGTATCCCGATGCCGTTGTCCCGGATGCTCAGCATGATCTCGCCCTCCCCTTCGGAAAGGGCGATTTCGATGCGGTCCGCCCGGCTGTGCTTGATCGCATTGGCCACCGCCTCCTGGGCGATGCGGTACAACTGCGTGGCCGTCTTGTTGTCAGCCACCTCGACCGGGCGGTCGCAGCGGAACGGACAGCCGATGCGGAACACCCGCTCGGTGCTCTGGGCGAGGTCCGCCAGGGCGGCCATGAGACCGGCGGAATCCAGCACCACGGGCATCAGCCCTCGGGACATCTCCCTCGCCCGGGTGTTGGCCTGGGAGACCAGCCGCACGATTTCGTTCAAGTTCTCCGCCTGCGCCGAGCCGCCCTTCGCAAGCTGCTGGTGGGCCACCTTCGCCAGGCAGCCGATCGCAGCAAGCTGCTGGCAGAGGTCGTCGTGGATGTCCTGGCCGATTCGGTGCTGCTCCTCCTCGCTGATGTGCAGGATCTTCTCCTCAAGCACCTTTCGCTCAGTCAGGTCACGGATGATGCCCGTGAACATGCGCCTGCCGTCGGGCAGGACCACCTCGCCCACGGAGAGGTCGATCGGGAAGATCGTGCCGTCCTTCTTCTGCCCCACCGCCTCGCGCCCGATGCCGATGATCTTCTTCACTCCGGTGCGCAGGTAGTTCTGCACATAGCCGTCATGCTTGTCCCGGTACGGCTGCGGCATCAGCATGCGGATGTTCTTCCCGACGATCTCCTCCCGGGCATAGCCAAAGATGCGTTCAGTGGCGGAGTTGGCGCTCTCGATCACGCAGGTCTCGCTCATCGTGATGATGGCGTTAACCGCGGTCTCGACGATTGCACGGCTCTGGCGCTCGGAAGTCAGCAGGGCCTCGCGTGCGGCCAGAAGCTCGGTGACATCACGGCCCACGCACAGGATGCCGGCAATCCTGCCGTCACCGTCCCTGATGTCCGAGTGCACCCACTCGACATGGCGAACCTGGCCGTCCTTGGTGACAATGGGTTTCAGATGGCTGTCCGCACGATCCTTGCCGATCCGCCCCCGGCATCGTTCCACTGCATCCTGCTGATGATCGGGATGCACCAGGGTGGACACCCAGTCACGTCCCTTGATTTCGTCAAAGCTCCAGCCTGTCAGCTGCTCAAGCCCTCGGCTGATCCACATCATCCTCCCCTCCGTGTCCACCCCCATGACTAGCATTCCGGGATGGTCGACCAGGCTGTCAAAAAGGGCGGGATCGGATACGGGGCACATGCTCCGGCACCGATCGGCACCGGCACGGTCCCTGTCAACCACGCCCGCACCTCCGGCATCGGCCGGCAAAGGGTCGTCTGTGGCGCGATGGAGGGCTTTGATCATGATCCAGGGATGAAACTCACCAAGCTCAGTCGCTGCCCTCAGGCGGCGAGTCCGGTTTGACGGCGAGAATCGAACAGGGTGCGTTGGCCACGATCTTCTCCGCCGTGGTGCCGATCAGCATCTCCCTCAGGCCCGTCCTGCCCCGGGTCCCCAGGACCACCAGGTCGGCGTGCCGTTCCTTCACATGATCGACAATCGCCTCCCGAATGTTGATCCGTTCAACCACACTGGTGGAGATCTTCACACCAGGCTGTTCCGCAGCGATCGGCTCTGCAAAGGCCTCAAGTTCATTCTTCCAGTGACCCAGGGTCGCCTCATCGGCTCCCAGCGGCATCGGCGCGACGAGTCCGCCGTAGTCCACCGACATCGCCAATGCGGACTGATAGACATAAAGGCAGTCAACCGAGGCCTTTTCCAGGGCCGCAATCTGCACGGCGCGGCGGGCAGCCTTGGCGGCGTTGTCGGAAAAATCCACGCAGGTGGCCACATGCTTGAAGGCACCCCAGGCGTCCTCACGGACCAGAAGCACGTCCAACGGAGCCTTGCGCACGCACTTCGAGGCGATGACACCGACACGATGCGGATCGAGCCGTGAGCCTTTGACCCCCATCACCAGGAGGTCCGCGCCATCCACACGGCAGGCGTCCACCAGTTCCGTAAAAGGATGCCCGATCCGGACCTCCACTTTGATGTGCGGCATGCCAAGTTCGGCGTCATCCACAAACTTGCGCAGCTTGGCCGTCCAGTCCGCCCTGATGCCCGCCTGGTCCATCGACAGGGCGCGCTTGAGCTCGTGAACCAGGAATTCATCCATGACATGCACCACGGTGAGCCGTGCGGCGGTCGGCGCGGCCAGACGGACCGCCTGACGGAGGGCGTTGAGACAGGACGGGGTGAAATCCACCGCCGCGATTAGATGGGAATAAGGCTTCATGTTTGTCTGGGTTGAGACTACCCATAACGTCGCCACGGGCGCGCCCCCATCCTTGTTTTCCAATGGGCGGTCCTTGTCCTGAGCCTTGCGGTTTCCTCGGGAGCGTGAACTGTAACCCACCCCCCAGACCGTCATGAACGCCCGACACATCCCTCTCATCCTCGTCTTCCTGGCCCTCGGCTATGGAATCTGGCACTATCATTCCGATGCCGGCCGCCTTAGGCAGGAGATCGACCAGCTCAAGGCCTCCCACGAACTGGCCCTTCAGGCCAAGGATGAGGAGACCCAGCGGGCGCTCGCCTCACAGAACGCCCAACATCAGAAGGCACTGCAGTCCCTGAACGATGACCATGACAAAAAGCTGGGTGAGCTGCGTACGGAGCAGCGCCAGCAGATGGCACGGGCCTACAAGGAGTTTGAAAGCATCTTCACCGGCAACAAGCAGACCCTCGACTACATCGCCGCCCTCGAATCGAAGATGAAGTCCGGCCAGACGCTTTCCAAGATCGAGCTGGAAAAGATGACCGTCATTGCCAGCGGCGTCGGCTTCCTCCAGAAGCAGTACCAGAGGCCCCTGCAGGAGTTTGCCGCTTTGCGTGACTACTTCGAGGATGTCGCCAAACGGCCTAACGAAAAGCCCAGGTCCAGCTTCGGATTCTTCAAAAGGATGTTCAGCAGGGAGTTCCGCGAGGCGGAAAAGGAGTATTACCGAGAGGAGGGCGCACGCCGGGCCTTTGAGGAGGCCCAAGGCAAGTTCGACGGCGTCTATGCAGCCGCCCAGCGCTCGATGAAGGCGGTCAACCTGGACACCGATGCCCTTCTGAAGAAGCTCGATGACCTCATCCAGGCCAGGCAGGAGGCGAATGCGGAGGACCTGAGCTCTTATTTCAGCAAGGCCCGCGAAGCCCTGCGAACCCACCAGGAGATCCTCGACTTCGACCCTGAAGTGCCGCCCCAGACGCCCAAGGTGCAGCCTTGAACCTGTGCCAGAGCCCTGCTTTCCGGAAGCCTGCGCAAAAACATGACGTCAGTGCTCCAGCGGGGCATGCCACCCACAGGACGAGCCTTGACCTCGCCTTTCCGCGCCCTATTTGCACCCATCCATGTCCAACCTCAAGCGCATCGTACTCAAGTTCGGCTCCGGCATCCTGACGAGACTCAAGACGCCCGAGCCCGACCCCGTCCAGCTGCGCAAGCTGGTCGAGGCGGTTGCGCTGATGAAGCAGGCGGGGCACAGCGTTGTCGTCGTCAGCAGCGGTGCGGTGGCCTCCGGCCTCAAACCGCTGGAGATGGCCAGCCGTCCCACGGACATGACCACGCTCCAGGCCCTGGCCGCCGTCGGTCAGACCCACCTCATGCACGCCTACGAAAACCTGCTCAGGGATCACGGCCTGCATGTGGCCCAGCTGCTCGTCACCCACGAAGACCTGGCCCAGGACGAACGCGCCCAGCGCGTCAAGGCCACCCTGGAACGCCTGCTCGAGTTCCCACAGGTCGTGCCTGTCATCAATGAAAACGACAGCGTCGCCATCGAGGAGCTGAGATTTGGCGACAACGACAAGCTTTCCTCCCGGATCGCCTGCCTTTGGAAGGCGGACATCCTCATCCTGCTTACCAGCGCCCCAGGCCTGCTTCGCGACATGAGCCATCCCGAGGAGGGCCCCATTCCCGTTGTCGACGACGTCAACGCCGTCATCCATCACGCCCAGGAGGAAAAAACCGCCCTGGGCACAGGCGGCATGATCTCCAAGCTCCGGGCCGTCCAGGACGCCGTGAACGAGGGTGTTCAATGCATCATCGCCAGCGGCCGCCAGGCCGAGCAGCTGCCGCTTGTCGTCGAGGGCGGCGGAACCTGCACGCGTTTTACCGCAAGATCCTGTTAGGCTGGCTCAAAGGGCGCCGCGCACGGCCTTCACCACCTCCACGGCCAGCGCCTCTGAACCCGCAGGCGTGAAGTGAACGTTGGCAGGCTGGATCTGAAGCTCCTTCATCCGGGGCCCCGCAAAGGCATAAAGGTCGTTCACGGCCACGCCCTCCTCCTTCATGACCTGCAAGGCCGCCTCGTTGTAACGAAGAACGTCGGCATTGCTCCGGTAAACCTTCATGGGCTCATCAGGAACAGGGGTCGTGGCCGCAAATACCAGCTTCGCACCCGTGGCCTTGAGCTTCCTCACGATCTCCCTGAGCTGCCTCACATAGACTTCGACGGTTGCCTGCGGAGGGTCCAAGGCCAGATCAGAGGCGGTCTTTCCATCCGCCTTCATGTGCTTGAGGTCATGCAGGCCCCAGTTGAAATGGATGACATCCCACCTGCCGCCGTCAATTTGCAGCCATCGGTCGATGTTTGCGACCCCGTAGGTCGTGCCGCTGCAGTTCTCCATCCTTTCACCACGCATCGGCCGGTGGACCACCATTTCATCCGCCAGCAGCTTTTTCACGAAGGGCGTGTAGCCCATGGAGATGGAGTCGCCCAGGAGAAGCAGGCGCTTCTTCTGGACGGGGGATTCGGCATGAATCGCGGACACCAGGCCGAACAGGGCGCAGCAAAGGATGAAAGATCTCATGAGCGCCCCTAACGAACGCGGGCAAGATAATCTCTCTTGAAAATCATCCGCGAGCCCGGACACAATCCTCAAAAGTTATCCACAAGATCGGTGCAGCCTAAAGCAATGTCAGCAGAGCGTCACAGAACCGTCTCCGCTTCTTTCAAACCAGCATGGAAGTCTTCGCCGTCACCATCTTCATGAGCCTCGCCTTTGCGGTGCTTTTCGCCGTCCTGTTCTTCGCCGAGCGCTCCCAGCGCCAGCGTCGTTCCGTTGAACAGATGTCACTCCTTCCCCTGGAGGCCGACCAGCCCTCCCACAATCACCCCCAGCATTGATTTATCCCGCCCGTTGAACTGATCACTCCTCCCGTGCCATGACCCCCGCATCCACCACTAAAAAAACCATCGAATTCAACGACACTGTCGTCAGGCAGTTCATGTGGGCCTCCATGATCTGGGGCATCGTCGGCATGCTTGTCGGCGTGATCGTCGCCGCCCAGCTCAACTTTCACGAGCTCAACCTGGCCTCCTTTCTCAGCTTTGGACGCCTCCGTCCCCTACACACCAATGCGGTGATCTTCGCCTTCGTGGGCAACATGATGTTCGCCGGCGTTTACTACTCCACCCAGCGGCTCTGCAAGGCGCGCATGGGCTCCGACCTGCTTTCCAAAATTCACTTCTGGGGCTGGCAGCTCATCATCGTCAGCGCAGCCGTGACCCTTCCTCTCGGCCTCACGCGCGGCCAGGAGTACGCCGAGCTCATCTGGCCCATCAACATCGCCGTGGCCCTGATCTGGGTGGTGTTTTCCATCAACTTTTTCCTGACCCTGGCACGACGCAACGAGCCCTCCCTCTACGTCGCCCTCTGGTTCTACATCTCCACCATCATCACGGTGGCGATGCTCTACATCGTCAACCATCTTTCGATTCCCACCAGCCTGACGCACAGCTACACCCTCTTCGCCGGCGTGCAGAACGCCCTGGTGCAATGGTGGTATGGCCATAACGCTGTCGCCTTCTTCCTGACGACGCCGATCCTGGGCATCATGTACTATTTCCTGCCCAAGGCCGTGGAGCGCCCGGTCTACTCCTACCGCCTGTCCATCGTCCACTTCTGGTCCCTCGTCTTCATCTACATCTGGGCCGGCCCGCATCATCTGCTGAACACCGCCCTGCCCCACTGGCTGCAGATGCTCGGCATGTTCTTCTCCCTCATGCTCTGGGCCCCGAGCTGGGGCGGCATGCTTAACGGCCTCCTGACCCTTCGCGGTGCCTGGGACAAGCTGCGCACCGACCCCGTGGTGAAGTTCTTCATCGCCGCCGTGACCTTCTACGGCATGTCCACTTTTGAAGGCCCCCTTCTTTCCATCAAGGCCGTCAACGCCCTCTCCCACTACTCCGACTGGACCATCGGCCACGTCCACAGCGGTGCCCTCGGCTGGAACGGCCTCATGGCCGCAGGCCTCTTCTACTGGCTCACCCCCCGACTCTATGGTTCGAAGCTGCACTCCATCCCGATGGCAAACATGCACTTCTGGCTCAGCCTCATCGGCATCCTGATCTACGTCGCCGCCATGTGGGTCTCCGGCATCATGCAGGGCCTGATGCTCAACAGCACCAACGCCGCCGGCACCGCCCTCACCTACCCGAACTTTATCGAAACCCTCACCGCCATCCGCCCCATGATGGGCTTCCGCATCATCGGCGGCTCCCTCTACCTCGTCGGCATGGGCATGATGCTCTACAACCTCTGGATGACAGCCCGCGCAGGCAAGGCTGTCAATGAAACCCGAGAAGTCGCCGTCCTGGAAAGCCCCAGCCACGACACCATGGGCCTCAAGAACACCTTCCTCTCAGATCCCATCACCTATGTCTTCGGAGGCCTCTTCCTGGCCATGGGCTGGCTGTTCCTGCCCAAGGGCGCCGACATCGCCGCCCTCATCGGCACCGGCATCTTCGCCGTGATCGCCATCAGACGTTTCGCCGCCACCCACTCCAGCTGGTCCGCCTGGTATGAACGCCTCCTGGAAAACTGGATTCCCTTCACCGTCCTCACCTTCATCGCCGTCGCCCTTGGCGGCATGATCCAGATCATCCCGACCGTCATGGTCAACCGTGCCAAAAACATGGAGGACCGCATCCAGCAGGTCTACACCCCCCTCGAACTGGCCGGACGCGACATCTACGTCAACGAAGGCTGCTACAACTGCCACAGCCAGATGATCCGCACCATGCTTCCCGACGTGCTCCGCTACGGAGACTACTCCCGCATGGGCGAAAGCATCTACGACCATCCGTTCCAGTGGGGTTCCAAGCGCACCGGCCCCGACCTTGCCCGCGAAGGCGACAAATACCCGCACAGCTGGCACTACAATCACATGAAGG
>JBIJBP010000045.1:0-34640 GCA_044345155.1 Prosthecobacter sp.
CTGCGGATGAAGGCTCCGCCGACATAGCATTTCGGAGTCTTGGTGATGGTCAGGCGGGGCATGGGCAGAATGAGGTGAAGACAGATGAAGAAGGGTTGGGCGGCTGTTCTCAGGCCACCTTGAGATAATCCAGAAGGCCCTGCTTTCCTCCTTCGCGGCCGAAGCCGCTCTCCTTGAATCCACCAAAGGGGCTGGCGGGATCAAACTTGTGGTAGGTGTTCGCCCAGACGACGCCGGCCTTGAGGAGCGTGCTCATCTTCAGGATGCGGCTGCCCTTGTCCGTCCAGACTCCGGCGCTGAGGCCGTAGCGGGTGTTGTTCGCCTTTTCGACAGCCTCCTCCAGGGTGCGGAAGGTGAGGATGCTGAGCACGGGGCCGAAGATCTCCTCGCGGGCGATGCGATGACTCATGCTGACGCCGGTGAAAAGAGTGGGGCGGAAGAACCAGCCCTTCGCGGGAAGCCGACAGCCGTTGTCGTGCTTCACCGCGCCCTCGTCGACACCGCTTTTCACGAGTTCGGTGATTCTGGCGAGCTGCTCTGCGCTGTTGATGGCGCCGAGGTCGGTGTTTTTGTCGAGCGGATCGCCCACGCGCAGCACGGCGATGCGGCGCTTGAGCCTTGCGAGCACCTCGTCGGCGATGCCCTCCTGGACAAGCAGACGGGAGCCTGCGCAGCAGACGTGGCCCTGGTTGAAGAAGATGCCGTTGACGACGCCCTCCACCGCCTGGTCGAGCGGCGCATCTTCAAACACGATGTTCGCCGCCTTGCCGCCGAGCTCGAGGGTCAGCTTCTTTTCAGTTTCGGCCAGGCTGCGCAGGATGAGCCTGCCGACCTCGGTGCTGCCGGTGAAGGCAACCTTGGAAACCAGCGGATGACGCACCACCGCAGCGCCGGTTTCACCCGCACCGCTGACGATGTTGACGACGCCGTCCGGCAGCCCGGCCTCCTGGCAGATCTCGCCAAACTTCAGCGCGGTGATGCTGGTGGTTTCGGCGGGCTTCAGCACCACGCAGTTCCCCGCCGCGAGCGCCGGGGCGATCTTCCAGGCGAGCATGAGCAAAGGAAAATTCCAGGGGATCACCTGCCCGACAACACCATGCGGCGCGAGGCTGGAGCCGGAGGTCAGATGCTCCAGCTTGTCGGCCCAGCCGGCATGATAAAAGAAATGCGCCGCCGCCATCGGCACGTCGAAGTCACGCGACTCCTTGATCGGCTTGCCACCGTCCAGGGTTTCAGCCACGGCCAGTTCGCGGGCGTGATCCTGAAGCAGCCGGGCGATGCGATAGAGATATTTGCCGCGCTCCTGGCCGGGCATCCGGCTCCAGACCTGGGTGAAAGCCTTGTGGGCGGCCTTGCAGGCGGCGTCCACATCGGAGGCGTCGGCCTGGGCGATCTCGGCAAGACGGGCCTCGGTGGCCGGATTGATGGAGGGGAGATAACGGCCTTTCCGAGGCGGGACAAAGCGGCCGTTGATGAAGAGATCATAGCGCTTCTTCAGCCTGGGGTCCGCCGTTTCAGGGGCCGGGTCGTATTCCCACAGGCTGCCAAACACCAGTTCGCGTGCGGGATTGGGGCGTGCGGGGGTTTTGCGGGCGGCGGCGGGCATGAGGGGCGCAGTTTGAAAGCCGTGGGTGGATTTGCCAAGGAATGAGTTTCCTGCGCTGCGCGAAGATGTTTATCTCCGGCGACATGCAAGGGTCACCGCCCTGCGCCCGTTCAAGCCAGCCACCTCCAACTCATGAAGAAAGCCCTGCTCCTCCTCTCCCTGCTCGCGGCCGCCAGCCTGTCCGCCGAGATTCCCCCGTCCGCCAAGGTCGGTGAATTTTTCGCCGGCTGCCAGGCCTACAGCTTCCGGCTCTACACCGTCTTTGAAGCCATCGACAAGACCGCGCAGGCAGGCGGCAAGACCATCGAGTTCTATCCCGGCCAGAAGTATGACGACAAGGCGAAGTGGGACCACAACGCCACGCCGGAGATGATCGCCGCCATCAAGGCGAAGCTGGCCGAGAAGGGCCTCACCGCCGTGGGTTACGGCGTGATCAAGCTTGGCAAGGACGCGGCGGCCGACCGCAAGGTCTTCGAGTTCTGCAAGACGATGGGCATCGGCGTGGTCGTGTCCGAGCCGGATGTCGCCGGCATGGACGGCATCGAGGCGCTGGTGAAGGAGTTCGACATCAAGATGGCCATCCACAACCATCCGAAGCGTCCGCTGGACCGCGCCTACCTGTTCTGGGATCCCCAATATGTCCTCGACCTGGTGAAAAACCGCGACGCCCGCCTGGGTGCCTGCGCCGATGTCGGCCACTGGGTGCGCAGCGGCCTGAATCCGGTCGACTGCATTAAGATCCTCAAGGGCCGCATCTTTGACAGCCACATGAAGGACCTGAACGAGTTCGGCAACCCGAAGGCGCACGACCTTCCCTTCGGCACTGGCAAGAGTGACATCCCCGCGATCCTCGCCGAATACCACGCCCAGGGTTATCCGGGCCCGCTTCACTGCGAATACGAGCACAACTGGGAGACCAGCGTGCCGGAGATCACCCAGTGCCTCGACTTCGTGCGCAACTGGAAGCCGGCGAAGTAAGCGTTGAAGATCTTGTCAAACGGGGGTCGGAAGAAGCCGGGCCGATGGCAAGCTTCCGACTCCCTTAGGTCTTCGCCAGAAACCGGCCGGTCACGCTCTCCGGCACGGCCTTGACCTGATCCGGCGTGCCCTGGGCGACGAGACGACCGCCTTCCGTACCACCGCCAGGGCCAAGGTCGAGGATCCAGTCGGCGCAGCGGATCACGTCGAGGTGATGCTCGATGACAATCAGCGTGTTGCCCGCATCACGCAGCCGGAACAGCACGCCCAGCAGCGTCTGGATGTCAGCGAAATGCAGGCCTGTGGTGGGTTCATCCAGGACATAGAGCGTGCGGCCCGTGGCACGTCGTGCCAGTTCCGCCGCCAGCTTGATGCGCTGCGCCTCGCCGCCACTCAGGGTGTTGCCCGCCTGCCCGAGACGGATGTAGCCCAGCCCGCATTCCTCCAGCGTCACCAGCTTCGTGGCGATGGCGCTGGCCTTGCCAAAAAAGCGCGCGGCCTCGGCGACGGTCATGTCGAGCACCTCGGCGATGCTGCGGCCCTTGAAGGTGATCTCCAGCGTCTCGGCGTTGTAGCGTCGCCCCCTGCACTGGTCGCAGGTGACATAGACATCGGCCAGGAAATGCATGTCGATCCGGATCTGGCCGTCGCCCTGGCATTTTTCGCAGCGGCCGCCGGGCGTGTTGAAGCTGAAGCGGCCGGCGTCGTAGCCGCGCACCCGCGCCAGGGGCAGCTGGGAAAACAGCTCGCGGATGGCGGTGAAGGCGCCGGTGTAGGTGGCGGGATTGCTGCGCGGGCTTCGGCCGATGGGAGACTGATCGATCACGACGACCTTGTCGAAGGACTCAAGGCCGGTGATGGCCTCATGACGGCCGGGCTCCTCCTTGGCGTTGTAAAAATGACGCTGCAGGGCGCGCATGAGCACCTTGTTCACCAGGGTGGATTTGCCGCTTCCAGAGGGCCCGGTGACGCAGGTCAGGCAGCCGGTGGGAAAGACGGCGGTGACGTTTTGCAGGTTGTGCTCGCAGGCGCCATGGATGGTGAGCACGTTTTCATCCGAACCAAAAAGACTGCGTTCAGGTGAGACGCGGCCTGAGGGAGCCTTGATCTTCAGCTGATGGCTCAGGTAGGCACCGGTGATGCTCTCACGCCTGGCCATCACCACGGCGGGGCTGCCTTCAGCAAGAATGCGCCCGCCATGTTCGCCTGCCGCAGGACCGAGCTCGATCACATGGTCGGCGGCAAGCATCATGGCCTCGTCATGCTCGACCACGAGCACCGTGTTGCCAAGGTCGCGCAGCCTGAGCAGGGTGCGGATCAGCCGTTCGGTGTCGGCGGGATGCAGGCCGATGCTGGGCTCGTCCAGCACATACAGCACCCCGGCAAGCCCGGCGCCGATCTGGGTGGCGAGCCGGATGCGCTGCATCTCGCCGCCGGAGAGCGTGCCGCTTTCACGGTTGAGTCCAAGATAGCCAAGACCCACCTGCTCAAGAAACTCCAGACGCTTGACGACCTCCTTCTGCAGCTCACCCACATAGGCGCGCTGATGCTCCGTCATCTCCAGGCCCTGCATCCAGGCCAGCGCCTCACGGATGGGCAGCGAGGTGAACTCATGGATGTTCAGGCCGGTCATCTCCGGCGCCTGAGCCTCGAAGCCTGAAACCTGAAACGCGGACACCAGCCTAACAGACAATGATTCACGCCTGAGCCTGCGGCCTTCGCAGGCCGGGCAGGGCAGCGGGTTCATGAAGCGCGTGAGCTGGGCGCGCAGGGCCTCGCTCTCGGCGTTTTCATGCAGCCGACGCGCCTCGTTCAGCAGGCCTTCATAGGGTTTGGCCAGGCTGCGCCGGTTGCCTCCCGTGGACCAGCCGGTGGCCACGGCCTCCTGGCCGGTGCCGTGCATAAGCGCATCCTTGAAGGCCTGCGGCAGCGCCTTGAAGGGCGCGTCCATCGAAACGCCAAAATGCTTCGCCAACGCCTCGATGCCACGCTGCTGGATCGTCTTGAGCTTCGGGTTGCGCGACCACCAGCTCTTTACCGCCCCATCCTTGAGCGAGACCGAAGCGTCCGGCACGATGAGACCGGGGTCGGGCGCCATCAGTGAACCGACGCCTTCGCAGGTGGGACAGGCGCCGGCGTGCGTGTTGAACGAAAAGTGCTGCGGCGTCAGCTTCTCCATCAGGTAGCCCGTGCGCGGGTTGGCATAGGCGGTCGTGAAGGCCAGGGTTTCCTCCGCGCCCTCGGAGCCGACCAGGAACTGCACCTCGCGCTCATTCCATTTCAGGGCGGCCTCGATGCTCTCCATCAGCCGCTGACGCACGCCTTCACGAATCACGAGACGGTCCACCACGACCTCGATCCGGTGCTCCATGCCGCGCGCAGGTTTCAAGGCGTCGTCGAGCTCGACGATGTGTCCGTCGAGACGGATGCGCACAAAGCCCTGGCGCTTCAGCTTTTCAAACGTGGCCTTGAGGGTGTCGTTTTCCTGCGGCTGAAGCGGCGCCAGGACGATGCAGCGCGTGCCCTCGCCAAGCTGCAGAAGCCTTGAGCCGATTTCATCCGGCGTGCTCTTCACCAGCGGCTCGCCGGTCTGCGGGTCATGCGGCCTTCCTGCCACGGCGTAGAGCACGCGCAGGTAGTCGTAGATCTCGGTGACGGTGGCGATGGTGCTGCGCGGATTCGGCGTGCTATGCACCTGCTCGATCGCCACGGCGGGCGACAGGCCCTCGATGAAATCGACATCGGGCTTTTCGAGCTGGTCGAGAAACTGCCGCGCATAGGCGGAAAGGCTCTGCACGTAGCGGCGCTGGCCCTCGGCGTAGAGCGTGTCGAAGGCGAGCGAAGACTTGCCGCTGCCGCTGACGCCCGTGAGCACGACCAGCTTCTGGCGCGGGATGTCCACGTCCACGTTTTTGAGGTTGTGCTGCCGTGCGCCTCGCACACGGATGAGGTCCTGGGCCATGAAGTGATGAACGGTGGCTCACCTGCGCGTGCAAGCTGGAAAGCAGGCGGCGGAAGCTTCCGAAGCCGCTTTCTGCCGGACCCTGGCCAAGCTTGCGAATCTCAATGCTCGTCCTTCTTGACGGTCTTTCCCTTCGAAGGCTTCAGGCTGCCAAGATAGGCGATGACATCGCGGATTTCACGCGGGGTGAGGATGCCCAGCATGGGCGGCATCATGGACACGGGCGGTGTCTGCATGGTGATCTGGGCACGCGGCAACTTCTTCTCCGTGCCGTCAGCGAGACGCAGGGTGACCGTCGCCTTGTCTTCCTTGAACAGCGCGCCGGCATGATTGCCGCCGTCTTTCATCGTCACGGAAACCAGCCCGTAGCCGGGCACGATCTTCGCCACCGGATTCACCAGGCTCTCCAGGAGCTCAGCCCGGGTCCGTTGGCCTCCAATGGTCCTGAGGTTGGGACCGACCTGGCTGCCTTCCCTCGCCTCCACGGTGTGGCAGGCGAGGCAGTTGGCGCCCAGATGATTGGTGACGATCTCACGACCGTTCGACACACTGCCACCCTCAAGCAGGTCATCGCGCGGCGCCGTGGTGCGGCTCTGCTGATAGGAGGCGAGCCGTTCGGCCAGCGCCGGGAAGGCGGCCGACGCCTCAAGCACATCCAGCTTCAGGCCCGGCTCGACCCTGCCCGCCGCGAGCCGCTGCAGCCAGGTGTCCAGGAGCGTTTCCGCAGCCTTGTCCTGACACGCGGCGAGCAGTTTCAGGGCGGCCTGCTTCTCCGTCAGCGTACCCTGTTCCAGAATGCGTGAAGCCTCGGCAACGGCATGGTCCCTCCGATGAGCAAAGGTCTGCGTGAGCGACTCCAGGCGCAGCTCCTGCGGCGAGGCCTTGGCCGCAGCCAGGGCCAGAGTGGCGGCGAAGGCGGGATCCTCCGCATGCTGCGCGGCCATGAGCCGAAGCGCTCCGACGCGTAGGGCCGGACCGGCCTTGGCGTCGGCGATGATGGCGCCGAGCGACGCCGCGTCGACCTTGAGTTCAAGCGCCACCATCAGCCCGATGCCCGCCGTCTTCGATGCCGGTTCCTTGAGGGCCAGAAGCGCGGCCGTCTTTGGCTGGATCACGGCGGCGATGGCGGCGGCGTCACGGGATTCATAAGCACGATTGACCCCGTCGACACGGTCAAGCTGCGGCGGGCTGGCAAACACGAGCAGCGCGGCAAAGGCCTCCTGCGAACCTGCCAGCGCCGCATCAAGCAGCCGCCGCGCGTTCTCTTCACCACCCAGGCGAAGGTTCGCGTTAAGGGCGCGCAGCGTGGTCATCGGGGACAGCTTCTTTTGCGCTCCCACCATCGAGGCAAGGACCGGCAGGGCCTCCGGGACGCCAGAGTCGTCGTGGATGGCGCGGGCGGCCTCGTCGACGACGGCGACGTCGGCATCATCCAGGGCCCTGGCGATGAGCGGCGAGCGCTGACGAGCCAGGGCCAGCGTGGCGCAGAGACGGATGTTTCTGTCGGTGTCGTTCAAGCGGGCCGCCAGCGCCTCGGCGGCGAACACGCCGGAAAGTCCGGTGACCGCGGCGTGGCGAAGCCAGGCATCCCCGGCATCCGTGGCAGCCATCGTCCACAGGGCTTCCGCCGCCCCGGCTAACCCCAGCTTGCCGGCGGCGATGGCGGCATGGAAGCGCACACGAAGGTTCGCAGAACCCACCCAGCCAGCAACGGCCCTGCGGCCAGCCTCCCCGGCGGATGAGGGGGCGTCGCCAAGAATTTTGGCAAGCTGGGCCTGCAGCTCCGTGTCGGGCGTGCTGAGCACGCCCTGAAGCGGCGCAACCCCGGTTTCGCCCTGGCGCAGGCCGATGCCGAATCCCCAGACGGCGTGAACCCGGGCAAGCAGCGGCGCCTTGTCATCCGCGAGCACTGAGATGAAGTCCTGCCAGGCTTTTTGTTGGGCCAGTTCAAGCTGCGCGGCGATGCGCACACGCTGGTCGGCATGGCCGAGCAGGGACTTCAGCTCATCGACGCCCCGGCCCTTGAACCCGGCCGCAAGAAGCTTTTGTGTTTCAGCACGTGCAGGATCTGCCTTCTCCTCGTCCACGCGCCAGATGGCGCCCTTTTGATCCAGGGGATAGCCACCCACCCAGTCGGCCATGTAAAGAGCGCCGTCCGGACCAAAGCTGAGGCCGATGCCCATGATGCCGGCGTTGATGAGGCGCGGGCGGCTCATTTCAAAGGCGGCCCCCTTCGGGCTGATGGTGAAGGCCTCCATCTTGCCGGAGGGAAACTGGTCGAGGATGAAATGCCCGTGCAGACGCGAACCGAGGGCGGTGCCGGGCTCATGCACGAAGCCGGCGGGACCGTTCGAGTAATTGGCCAGCGGCGGCGTGATGAAAAGGGGGATGCTGGAAAGCACGCCGTCAGGCAAGGGCGCACCGGCGGCCGAACCCGCAGGAGCACGCCAGATGGCTTCACGGATCCAGCGGCTCTCCGTCTTCATGTATTGATGCGCGCAGCGCCAGCCGGAGTCGCTCTGCTCGGTGATGTAGACGAAGCGCTCCTTCTCACCGGGAAGATCGGCGTCGTTGTCGACGCCGAACATGTTGCCAAAATCATCGAAGGCGATCTCCTGCACGTTGCGCAGGCCGTGCGCGAAGACCTCGAAGCCGCTGCCATCGGGCTCGATCCGCATGACCGCGCCTTCATGGGGATAAACCCAGCGCCGGCCCTCCTTGCTGGTGACGTTGACGCCCTTGTCACCAATGCTCCAGTAGATGCGGCCGTCGGGGCCCAGGCGCGGACCGTGCATGTCATGCCCGGCATAGGCGATGTGCATGCCAAAACCGTGCGCCACCACCTCGCGCACATCCGCCACACCGTCGTCGTCCGTGTCCTTCAGCCGCCAGAGGTCCGGCGCGATGGTGCAGTAAACCCAGCCGTCATGGTAAAGGATGCCCGCCGCGATGCCCGTGACCTCCGTGTTGAAGCCCTCGGCAAACACCGTCATCCTGTCCGCCGTGCCATCGCCGTCCGTGTCGCGAAGCTGGTAGATGCGCTCGCTGTGCACCGTGAGATCCTTCCAGTCGATGGAGCCATCCTTGTTGTGATCCTTCAGCCCACCGCGCGGCTGGCGCAGCTTTCCAGGCGCCAGTTCGCGCTTCAGAAACTCGCGCTTCTCCTCGACGCTCCCAAGGCCGACGTCATCAGCGACCCACGTCGGATGCTCGCGGATGTCGAGGTCCGCCGCCTTCCGACGTGTGGTGGCGGCGACATAGACACGACCCTTTTCATCCACCGTGCAGGCCACCGGATCCGGCACGTTCAGCCCGCCGGACCAGCGGTGCAGCGTGACTTCGGCGGCAGGGGCCGCGAGGGTGGCGAACAGAAGGGCGGAAAGGATCGTACGCATGGGGGGAAAGCATGATGGCCCGCGCTGCCGCAATTTCCACCCGGAGATGCAGCCGCCGTGAAAGCCGGAAGAAGAGCGGGGCGTCACCGGCGTTTAGAGGATTCATGCGACTGCTCCCCGCCCTGCTTCTCCTGCTGTCCCTGCCGCTGGCCGCGGCAACGCCTAACATTGTTTTCATCCTCGCTGATGATCTGGGTTATGGCGACCTTGGCTGCATGGGCGGCGCCGACATCGCCACACCGAACATCGACCGCCTGGCGGCAGAGGGGGTGAGGTTCACCGACTTCTATGCAAACGCCCCCGTCTGCACGCCGACGAGGACGGGCTTCATGACCGGACGCTGGCAGCAGCGCTGCGGGCTTGAATTCGCCTTCGGCTACCAGGTGGAGCAGTTCCGCCGGGTGAAGGGTGAATGGGTGCCGGAGAAGGACATCCACGGCCTGGGCCTGCCGCTGGGCGAGGTGACGCTGGCGCAGAAGCTGAAGTCCGCCGGTTATGTCACGGGCGTGTTTGGCAAATGGCACCTGGGCTTCAAGGATGAATACAATCCCGTGAAGCGCGGGTTCGACGAGTTCTTCGGCGAGTTGCTCGGCCACTGCGACTACTACGGCCACGCCTATTATGACGGCACCTACGCCATGCGCGAGGGCCTGGAGCCGGTGAAGCGCGAGGGTTACTTCACCGACCTGGTGAACGACAGGGCGGTGAAGTTCATCGGCGACCACAAGGACCGGCCCTTCTTCCTGTATGTCCCACATCTCGCCGTGCACGCCCCCTTCCAGGCGCCGGATGCTCCGGACACGGCAAGGGTCACGAAGGAAACGATGCATCACGGCAGCCGCGCGATCTACAAGGCCATGGTCGAGCGGATCGACCAGGGCGTGGGCCGCATCCTCGCCGAACTGGAAAGGCACGGGCTGGCGAAAAACACCCTGGTCGTCTTCTCCAGCGACAACGGTGGCGAGCGCTACAGCCGCAACCTGCCCTTGTTTCATCACAAGGCGACCGTGTGGGAGGGAGGCATCCGTGTGCCCTGCCTGATGCGCTGGCCCGGCAGGCTGCCCGCCGGAAAGGTCACCGCGCAGATGGCCATCACCATGGACCTGCATGCCACGTTTGCCGCCGCAGCCGGTGCTGCAACCCCGGCTCACAAGCCTCTGGACGGCATGAACCTGATGCCTCTGCTGACCGGTGAGGCACCGCCTGTCGAGCGCACCTTTTACTGGCGGATCGACCGCTCCAACCGCAAGCAGAAGGCCGTCCGCCACGGCCGCTGGAAATACATCAACGACGGCAACACCATGGACCTGCTCTTCGACCTGGAGAAGGACATTGGGGAACGCATCAACCTGGGCCATGAACAGCCCGGGATTCTGGACGACCTGAAGAAGCGCCTGAAGGACTGGGAGGCGGAGATGGACGCCTCCGAACGTGAAATCTGGGTTCGTTAGGCCGGTCGACGGCCTGAGGCCAGCCGGATGATCACGGCTGCCACCGATGCGCCGACCAGGTTGGCGACGAGGTCCCAGCCGGTGTTTTCATAGCCGCCGACGTTGGTGTTGGGGATGGTGAGAACCGCAATGAATTCCACCACCTCATTCAAGGCGCCGAAGCCGACGCCGGCGGCGGCGCAGAGGATGAGCATTCCGGATGTTGGACGGACCTTGATCGCGAAGCCCTTCAGCATGGCCGAACGCAGGCCGTGCCAGCAGAGCCAGGTCGTGACGCCGAAGCCGTAGGCATGCACCACCTGGTCGTATTTCAGCTTCTGCGGAATCAGCCACCCGCTGTAGAGCACGGCATGGTCACCGTTGTAGGGCCAGCCTTGCGGCAGGGGCACCAGCCCCCCGGCCATGTGGGCGAGCCCCCAGACGGAAAGGCACCAGAGCAGTCCGCCAGAGAGGCCGACCCGGCAGTGCACCAGGCTCATCACCGCAATGAGCACCAGCATGACGACGATGTAGAAGATGAACTCGGAGTTTCCCTGGATCAGCGCCCCCAGAACGGCGGCGAGCATGTAAGCGGAGGTGAACAGGGTCACCGGCAGCAGCCTGGGAGGGGTCGGGCGGGCGTTCATGGCGGCATGATCCTTCATGCGGGCGCATCAGGCCATAAAAAAGAGCACCCGGCGCTCGGCCGGGTGCTCGTGAATCCACATCAACGCAGGGATCAGGCGAAGATGTCGGTGACCGGCACGCCCTTGTCGCCCACGGTGAAGGGGCGGTTGGACGGGGACATGACGACTTCGTCCACGGGAAGGCCCATGGCATGGCCGACGGTGGCCATGAAATCCTGCGGGCTGCACTGCTTGTCGGCGGGGCGGCGGCCTTCCTTGTCGGTGGAGCCATAGGCGTAACCACCTTTGACACCGGCACCGGCGAACACGGTGGAGTAGGCGAGCGGGTAGTGGTCGCGGCCGTCGTTCTCGTTGACGTCAGGCGTGCGGCCGAACTCGGAGCCGAGGACGATAAGGGTGGAGTCCAGAAGACCCTTGGACTGGAGATCCTGGATCAGGGCGGAGAAGCCGGTGTCCAGGGTGTTCCCGTTGTTGGTCATCGCGTTGTCGATGGTGTTGTGCATGTCCCAGCCGCCCATCTGGACTTCCACGAAGCGCACGCCGTTTTCGACAAGGCGGCGGGCGAGGAGGCAGCCCTGGCCGAAGTTGTTGCGGCCGTACTTCTCACGGGTGTCGGTGGACTCCTGGGAGAGGTCGAAGGCCTTGAGGTCCTCGCTCTTCATGAGCTTCAGGGTTTCATCGTAGAACTCGGTGTAGGCCTTGACGTCCTCCGTCTGGAACTTCTTCCGGAAGGAGCTGTCAAACTCGTTCATGAGGGAGACGCGCTTGTTGAACTGCACGTCGCTGGCCGTCGGGCTGATGTTCTGCAGGCCGCTCTCCGGATTGGAGATCGGGATGGGGGACATGGCGGGCGGGAAGAAGCCGGAGCCCGGATAGGAGCTGCCGCTGTTCACGATGACACTGTCCGGCAGGGTCTTGTCCTTGATGCGGCCCAGGAAGTGGGTCGCCCAGACGCCCATGACCGGGTGGACGATGGTGCCGCGGGGCTCGTAACCGGTCTTCATGATGTAGGTGCCGGACTCATGCACGCCCGTCTTGGAGGACATGGAGCGGATGATGGCGAGCTTGTCGGAGACTTCAGCCAGCTTGGGCAGATAGCCGCCCAGATACTGGATGCTGTCGCCCTTGGCCTTGACCGGGTCACTGAAGCCCTTGGTGGCGCCGGTCTTCGGGTCAAAGGTGTCGATGTGGGTCATGCCGCCGCCCATCCAGAGATAGATGACGCGCTTGGCCTTGCCGAAGCCAGGGGTGCCGGGGCCGGAGTTGGAGGCGCCTTCGGCAGCGGCCATCTTGGCACCAAGGCCGGAGAGGACGCTGACGCCGAGGGTGGTCCTTGCCGCGTTGAGCATGAACTCGCGGCGGTTGTAGTCGTTCAGGCGAAGAAGTTCGGATTTCATGGGGAGAATAAGTATTGAAGTTACGGTTCGGTCGGTTTGTTGATCACTGGATGAACATGAATTCGCGGGTGTTGATGAGGGCCCAGATCATGTTGGCGTAGCCGTCCTCACCCTGGGCGAGGACACGCTTGGCGATGTCTTTCTCATTCATCGTGGGCCGACGGCTCATGATGGAGAGGAACATGGTTTCGACCTTCTCGGAGGGGTCACGAACCTTCTCCATGGTGCGGAAGACCAGGGAGTCGGGGCTGGTGAGCATCTTCTGGGCCTTGCCGTTCATCATCATGAGCACCTGGGGAACGTTGCCGATCTTGGTGCTGCCGTCGATAAGGTTGCGGGGGCTCTGGCCGAAGTCGGTCAGGAAGTGACCGCCAGGGGCGGGCTGGGGAAGTTCGGCGGAACGCAGAAGACGCATGCCTTCATAGGTCAGGAACTTGCCAGGGCCGTCGCTGGGTGTGCTGGCGGCAGCCTTGGAGCCGCCCTTCTTGGAGTCGCCGTCCATCATCATGTCGCCACCGGCCATGTCGAGGTTGCCGCCCATCAGCTCGTTTTCCTTCTGCTGAATCTTGCGATAGGCGTCATACTTGATGAGCACGGTCTGGGCATCAACGGTGTCAAGGTTGAGATCGATGGACTTCGCATACAGATCCTGAAGCGGCGCCTTGAACTGGTCGGGCTGACCAAGGACGAGGGTCATGTAGCTGTCCCAGGCCTGCTCGGCGCTCATGCGGCGCAGCATGGGGCCCTGGAAGTAGTACTTCTCACCCATCGGGATGTTTTCGGTGGTGGCCTCCGACTGGTAGGCACGGGTGTTGTAGACGATGCGCATGAACTGCTTGAGGTCGAACTTCACGCGGACCATCTCGCTGGCGAGATGCTTGATCAGCTCCGGGTTCGAGCCGTCCTCATCCGGGTTGTCGAGGTTGGTGACCGGGTCGACGACGCCGACACCGAAGGCGCGCTTCCACAGACGGTTGGCGATGGCCATGGCAAAACGCGGGTTCTGCGGGTGGGTCATCCAGGAGGCGAAGGACTCACGCAGCTTTTCCTCGTTCTTCTTGCTCTGCTTGTAGGCCGGGTTGTTCTTGTCGGCGGAGGACCAGGTCACGAACTTGGGCTCGACGGCATCACCGGGCTTGCCGTCCTTGTATTTGTAGTCGTGGGGAAGCTTGAGGCTGTTCATCGGGCGGTCCTTGATGGCGCTGCGGTTGGCTCCGATGTAGTTCTGGAGGCCGTTGCGAAGGCGGCGGATATCCAGCGAAGGATTGGCGGCGACCATCTTCTCGATTTCGTCCATGAGCACCTTGCCGCGGTCGCCCTTGGCGAAGTCCTGGCCGCCGAGGCGGGTGGTGGTGGCGCCGAAGAAGGCGGCCATTTCATAGAACTGCTTCTGGGTCCAGTCCGCGAACGGATGGTCATGGCACTGGGCGCAGGCGACGTCGGTGCCAAGGAAGACGGTCAGGGTGTTGGCCAGGTTGTCCAGCGGCATGCCGGCGTCACGGAGGAGGTAGCCTGCGGCGCCGTTGTAGGTGCCGTCGGGCTTTTTGTCCCACATCTTGCCGGTGGCGGTCATCATGTCATAGACCATCTCATTCCAGGGACGGTTCTTGGCGACCTGCTCCTTGAGCCAGCCGATGTAGGGGGTGCCACGCACGTTGTCCTGCTCGAAGTTGTCCTTCACGCGGAGCATTTCGGACAGGTAGTTGAACAGGTGCGTCTTGTAGCCATCCGAATCCAGGAGCTGGTCGATCAGCCGGGAGCGCTTTTCAGCACCGCTGCTCTTCTGGAAAGCCACGACTTCATCATGGTTCGGGATGCGTCCGGCGATGTCGAGGTAGACTCGGCGAACGAACTGTTCGTCAGAAAGGGCCGGGTTGAAGCTCTTGATCGGCGGAAGGTTCTTCTTCGCACGGTCAGGGTTGGCGCGGATGAGGCCGTTGGCCACCAGCTGGTCCACCCTAGCGGCGGCCTGGGCGACGGTGGCGTTGGCCAGGAAGGCCGGCTGCTCCACCTTCAGGGTTTTTGCGTAGGCCTGGTCCTCGGCCGACAGGACGGCCAGAGGGAAGCTGTGCTGGACGCCCTCGGCGGTCTTCAAAATGATGTTTTCGCCTTCCAGGCGGACAAACGAGGCGTTGACCTGACGCCCTTGGGCGTTGGTCCAGATGCGCATGTCTTCCGCCGTGGCGGTCATGCACAGGCCGGCGGCAAAAATGCCTGCAAGCAGTGTGGTTTTGGTCTTCATGGGATGATGTGGGAGGATAAAACGGGTGTCTCCAGCTGGCAGAACGGGCCAAGATGGCGGCCATTAGAGGGAAAACGAGGTTTTTTTTGAACCTTCATGCCGCTCCCCGCCCGCCAGGGCCTTGAAACTGTTTTGATGCTTGCGCCACCCTCCACCTGTGCCAAAGGGCCGCCATGACCACCCCGATTCTCGCCGCCTGGCGCTTTGTCTGGCAGAACGACCTGCCGACTCTCTGGCGCGCCCTGCTGAGCAGGAACGCCCACCCTGCGCTGCAGTTTCTTAAATACGGCATCTGCGGGGTGGCGGCCGCCGTGGTTCACAATGGCATCATGGCCCTGCTGTCAGTCACCCTCTTCCCGGCCGCCCAAGGGGCGCTGGTGGACGGCCGGGCCATCTCCGAGGCCCTCCGCAGCCATCACCTGGTCCTGAACAACGCCCTGGCCTGGCCCTTCGGCACCGCCATTGCCTACTGGCTGAACATTTTGTTCGTGTTCACCCCCGGGCGGCACGGCAGGGGGATCGAACTCCTCCTGTTTGCAGGCATCAGCGCCCTCAGCTTCTTTCCGGGCGCCCTGGTGGTGCGCTGGATGGCCGAGGACCTGCACCTGCCCTCCACCCTGGCCCAGCTCGGCTTTGTCTTCACCTCGGTCACGGTCAACTTCATCAGCCGCAAGTTCCTGATTTTCAAATCTTGACGCCGACCTCGCGCCCCTCCCTCGCATGCCCCTCTTTGCCTCCGAAACCGAGCGCCTCGCTGAATTCCCCGTCGCCCGCGACAGCATCTTTCTGGCCCATGCTGGAGTCACCATCCTGCCGGCCAGGGTGGCCAAAACCATGCAGGACTACCTCACCGAGGCCTGCAACCGCATGCAGGAGTTCCCCGAGGCCTGGAAGGCTACCCATGAAACCCGCGCCGTCGCTGCGGAAATGATCGGTGCCAAAGCTTCGGAAATCTCCCTGCTCGGCCCCACCTCCCTCGGTCTCAGCCTGGTCGCCAACGGCCTCTCCTGGCAGCCCGGCGACGAGGTCGTCTGCTACCAGGACGACTACCCGGCCAACGTCTATCCCTGGACCGACCTCGCCCGCCACGGCGTGGTCGTCCGCCTGCTGAAGCCTGAGACGCCCGGTGCCATAACTCCGGAGCTGGTCGAGGCCGCCCTCAGCCCCAGAACCCGACTCGTCGCGCTGGCCTCCTGCCACTTCCTCGCCGGCTACCGGATTCTGATCGACGACATCGGCCGCATGCTGAGGACGCGCGGCATCCTCTTCTGCCTGGACGCCATCCAGACCCTGGGAGCCTTTGAAACCCGGGTGGACCATGTCGACTTCCTCAGCGCCGACTCCCACAAATGGATGCTTGGTCCCATGGCGGCAGGCATTGTTTATGTGCGTGAGGAGGTTCAGGAACAGCTCCGCCCCACCCTGCTCGGCTCCTGGAACGTGCGCAGCCCGAACTTCATCGCCCAGCCCGACATTGTTTTCGAACGCGGAGGCCGCCGCTATGAGCCCGGCGTGCTGAACGTCGCCGGCATCCTGGGCATGAAGGCCGGGCTGGAGCTGCTGCTGGAAAAGGGCCTCCCGAAGGTCAGCTCCCAGCTTCTGCGCCTCAAGTCACGGCTGATCCGGGGGCTGGAGCCGCTGGGCTTCCGTTTCATCGGCCCCAGGGAGGGTCCGAACGCCTCCGGCATCACCACCGCCTTCCGCGAGGAGGGCAGCGGCCCGCCGGTGGAACGGGTTTTCGAGCAACTCGTCGCGCAGAAGATCAGCCCGAGCCTCCGCCATGACCGCGCCGGCAGGGCCCACCTGCGCTTCAGTCCGCATTTCTACAACACGGAGGAGGAGATGGACCGTGTGATCGACGCCGTCCGGCAGGCCTCTTAGGCCGCCCCAAGCAGGCGGACAAAAAGGCGTACTTTTATGACCTGACATGGGTTTGGTTCGGCCAGGGGGCGCAAAGACAAGCCTCGACAGATTGCGCAATTCTTGGTTAGCCTGTGATTAATCGACCCATTAATCGCAACCATGGCCAGCAAACCCACCCCGAAGAAAGGCGCGGCAAAAAAGGCTGCGGAGGTGAAGAAATCCGCTCCAGCCAAGGCTGCATCCAAGGGCGGCACGGCAACTAAAAAGACCTTCAAGCCAGCGCCGAAGACGGCAAAACCCGCTCCCCGGCCGCCTGCAAAACCTGTGACGAAACAGGCGAAGCCCCCCGCTCCCAAGCCTGCGGCCAAGGCGGCTCCGGCCGCCGCTCCGGTCGTGATGAAGCCTGCCCCGGCAGCAGCACCTCCCCCTGCTCCCGCACCCGTTCCTGCCTCCGTCAGTCCAAAACCGGCCGTCAAGGCACCGGCACCCTCCGGAGCCCTGACCCTCAGCGTGCAATCCTCCCAGGGCCTTGCCGCCAACGGCAACACCCACCCGGCCAACCTCCTCGTCATCGTGACCTGCGCCGGCGTTCCCGTCGTGGAGCTGAGCAAGGATCATTTCACGCTCATGGAGCATTTCGAGGTGCCCGGCCAGACCGCTCCCTTCAGCAACAACATCACCTCCTTCCGCAACGCCGGCACCGGAGCCTACCTGCTCCAGACCAAGCCCATCACAGGAGCCCCCTGGCGCAGCGGCCACCACCTCGGGCAGCTGCTCATCTCCGATGATGACGAGCGCCAGGGACAGGCCGCCTTCAAGCTGATCATCCGCTGAAAAACGCCGGCCTCAGGATGATCCCAGGACGACCCAAAGATCGCCCGCCCTCGATGCGTTTGCCTTTCCCCGCCTTCCGCAGGCGCCCGCCCTTCCCATGCCCATGAACCGCCGTCATTTCCTCCAAACCTCCACCCTCTCCGCCGCCGCCCTTGGCTTGAACCAGGTCCGAGCCGCCGTGCCCGGCCTGAAAATCGGCCTCGACCACTTCGCCGTGCGTGCCACGGGCTGGAAGGCGGGCCAGTACATCGACTACGCCGCCTCGCTCAAGCTCGACACCTGCTTCCTTTCCGAACTCGGCGTCTTTGAAAGCTTCGAGGACGGCTACCTTCAGGGCCTCAAGGAACAGGCCGACCGCCTCGGCATCCGGATGTATGTCGGCACCGGCGGCGTCTGCCCCACCTCCAACACCTGGAAGACCACCTATGGCACGCCGGAGGAAACTCTCGCCCTCACCCTCAAGCTGGCCAAAAAGCTCGGCTCACCCGTCGCCCGCTGCTACCTCGGCAACCAAAAGGATCGCAGCACCGACGGCGGCATCCAGCGCCACATCGAGGAGACCCTCAAGGTCATCCGCTCCTGCAAGTCCCGGGCCGAGGGCGAAGGCGTCAAGATTGCCATCGAAAACCATGCCGGCGACATGCAGAGCCACGAGCTGAAGGCCCTCATCGAGGCCGCCGGAAAATCCTACGTCGGCGCCAACATCGACCCAGGCAACGCCGTCTGGGCCCTGGAGGAGCCGATGGCGCACCTGGAGGCGCTCGGCCCCTACATCGTCTGCTCCAGCGTGCGGGACAGCATGGCCTGGGAGGATGAAAACGGCGCCGTCATCCAGTGGACCGCCGTCGGCGAAGGCCTGGTTGACTTCTCCAAGTATGCACGGCGCTTTGCCGAGCTCGCCCCCGGCGTGCCGCTTCAGGTGGAGACCATCTCCGGCTTTGCCAAGCCCCTCACCTGGAAGAAGGACGAGTTCTGGAAGCCCTTCTCCGGCTATCGGGACAGCGCCGCCTTCAAGGGCTGGGTGGAGTTCACGAAAAAGGGCCGGCCCATCCCCGCCTTCAAGGCCCCCGACGGCCCCGGCCGGAAGGATGCCGAGATCGCCTACCAAAAAGGAGAACTCGAACGCAGCACCCGGTGGCTGCGGGAGAAGGCCTGACCCTGCCTCCGGCTCAGTCCGGACACGCACGCCTGCGGACTCCCACGCGCCTCCACAGCAGCGCCAGGGCAAACAGCGCCGCCTGGGCCAGCACGATGCAGGCCCCGGTGGAGCCGTTGATGAAGAAGCTGACATAAACCCCCAGGCATCCGGCCAGCACCGATGAGGCCGAGGCCAGCACCAGCATGCGGTCAAACCGGTCCGTCAGCAGCCGCGCCGTGCAGCCCGGCGTCACCAGCATCGCCACCACCAGCAGGATGCCCACCGCCTGCATCGAGGCCACGATGGTGCCAGACAGCAGCGCCAGCAGAAGGTAGTGCAGCATCCGCGTGCTCAGGCCGATCGCGCGCGCGTGGGCCGGGTCGAAGCAGAACAGCATGAGGTCCCTCCTCCGCACCAGGACGACCCCCAGTGTCAGCGCCGAGGCCACGACCGTCTGCACCAGGTCTTCGCCTTCAACGCCCAGGATGTTGCCGAACAAAATGTGATTTAAATGCGCCTCCGTGCGCACCTTCGTGAACAGCACCAGCCCGGACGCGAACATGCCGGTGAAGACGATGCCCATCACCGTGTCCTCCTTGATGCGCGTGCAGCTCCGTATCCAGCCGATGCCCAGTGCGCAGGACAGTCCGGCTGCAAACGCACCCACGGCCAGCGGCAGGCCGCACAGGTGTGCCAGGACGACACCAGGCAGCACCGCATGGGAGATCGCGTCGCCCATGAGCGACCAGCCCTTCAGCACGAGGTAGCAGGAAAGCACCGCGCATACCACGCCGACCAGCGCGCTGACCAGCAGCGCCTCGACCATGAACGGATACTGAAAGGGGGCGAGCCAGCTCATGGTGCCACCGCTCCTTCCTTCCGGCGCAGCCGGCGTGCGGCCAGCAGGCCGTGCTTCGGTGCAAGGACCAGGGCGGCCAGGAACACCAGGGTCTGCAGCACGACAATGCAGCCGCCCGTGCTGCCGTTGATGAAGTAGCTCAAATACGCCCCCACCGCTCCGCAGGCCGCCCCGGTGACAGTGGCGATGCCGAGCATCCGGCCAAAGCGGTCCGTGAGAAGATAGGCCGTGGCGCCCGGAGTCACCAGCATCGCCACCACCAGGCAGGCACCCACCGTCTGCAGCGCCGCGACCGCCGTGGCGGCCAGCAGCGACAGCAGCAGAAAGTGCAGGAAGCCCGTGTTCAGGCCGAGCGTGCGGGCATGGGCCTCGTCAAAGCAGTACAGCAGCAGGTCACGCCACTTCACCGCCAGGACCAGGATGGACAGGCCTGCGATGACCAGCACCTGCAGGATGTCAGGATCCGAGATGGCGAGGATGTTGCCGAAGATGATCGTGCGCAGGTTCAGGTTGCTCGGATACAGGGACAGCAGCAGCAGGCCCAGGGCGAACCAGCTGGTGAACACCACGCCGATCACCGCGTCCTCACGCAGTCCCGATTTCCGCTTCAGCCAGCCCATCGTCAGCGCCGCGATCACGCCGGCGATGAAGGCTCCCGCTGAAAACGGCAGCCCCGCCAGCCAGGCCAGCGACACGCCCGGCACCACCGCGTGTGAAAGCGCATCCCCCATCAGCGACCAGCCCTTCAGCGTGATGAAGCAGGACAGGAACGCGCACACCGCCCCGATGAGCCCGCTCACCAGGATGGCCTTGAGCATGTAGTCGTATTCGAAGGGAGACAGCATTGGAGAAGGGCGCAGGGAAAAATGGAAGGATGGCGGTTACCCACAAAAGCTGCCCGACTTGTCGATCATTCGCTGGAGCTTCCCGCCCAAGGCCTGAAACATGGCATCCAGTTCGACATGCATGTCAGGCGAAATGTATCCACAATCCAGAGCCTGATCCAACCAAGCCTGGCTTTCCGACGCCTCACCCTGGGCCTGGTTGACCTTGTCAATAAAGGCGGCGGGATAACGACGACGAGCCCAGGCCTCGGCAATCATGCTGGCAACCGCCCTGGAGGAGCGCCTGACTTGATCGGTCATGGCATACCTTTCCTCCGCCGGAAACCGGCGTGTGACCAGAAATACCTGATAAGAGGCCTGTCGCGCTTTTTGAGAGGCTTCCAGATCTCGGAATGAACGAATTGCCTTGCTTCGGACAGGTTCAATGTTGGGCTCATTTTCCATCTTCAATCCTCCATCTTCAATCCACCGCCCTCACGCTGCTTCACCAGCTCCTCGCGCCCGGAACGGTCCTTGTATTCCAGATGACCGTCCTTGCCGAACACCAGCGGACGCTCGTCGTCCGTGAGAAGCTTCACCGTGCGGCCGTCATGATCCTGGATGGTGCTGTGCTCAAAGTGGAACTGCCGCAGCACACCGCCAAAGGCACGCGCCAGGTTGTCCTCCGTGAACACCTCCTCCAGGGGGCCTGAGGCCAGCACCGTGCGATTCACCAGGATGACGTGGTCGCAAAACTCCGGCACGCTGCCCAGGTTGTGCGTGGAGACCAGGATGATCCGACCCTCGGCCCGCAGGCCGCGCAGCAGCTCGATGATCGACTCCTCGGTGGTCACGTCCACGCCCGTGAACGGCTCGTCGAGAAGGATGATCCGGCCGTCCTGGGCCAGCGCACGCGCCAGGAACACCCGCTTCTTCTGACCGCCGCTCAGCTCGCCGATCTGCCGGTCCTTGAAGCCGCACATGCCGACACGCTCCAGGCTTGCCTCGACGATGCGCCGGTCTTCCTCACGCGGGATGCGCAGGAAGTTCATGTGCCCGTAGCGGCCCATCATGACGACATCCCACACGCTCACCGGAAAGGTCCAGTCCACCTCCTCGCTCTGCGGCACATACGCGACCAGCTTCCGCCTTCGCGCCTCCTCGACCGTGCCGCCATCCAGGCGGATGTTCCCTTCCACCGGCCTGACGAACCCCATGAGCGCCTTGAACAGCGTGCTCTTGCCGCTGCCGTTCACGCCCACGAGCGCCGCGATCGTGCCGGGCCCCAGCTTGAACGAGGCATCGCGCAAGGCCGTGTGCCCGTTGGGATAGGCCACGGTGACAGCGGAGGCTTCAAGGGACAATGGCATGGAGGCGGTGTGATGAAATCCGAACTTGGAAGGATGAAGGCGGGGCGGATGGATCAGGGTGGAGGCAGGAAGGCTTTCATGATCGTTTCCGCATTGGCTTCAAGCAGCTTGAGATACGTCGGCGCGGGGCCGTCCGGTTCCGTGAGCGAGTCCACATAAAGCACTCCGCCAAAGCGCGCCCCCGTCTCCCCGGCCACCTGGCGCATCGCCTTGTCGCTGATCGTGCTTTCGCTGAAAACCACCGGAATGCGGTCCCTGCGGATGGCGTCCACCACCTTCCGCACCTGCTGCGGCGTGCCCTCCTGATCGGCGTTCACCGGCCACAGGTAAAGCTCCTTCAGCCCATAGTCGCGGGCCAGGTAGGAAAACGCTCCCTCACAGCTCACCAGCCATCGCTGCGCGTCCGGAATGCCCTCCAGCCTGCGCCGCACCGGTTCATCCACAGCCTTCAGCTTCACGGTGTAGGCGGCGGCATTCGCGTTGTAGGCCGCCTCGTTCGGCGGGTCCAGCTTCACCAGCGCCGCGCGGATGTTCTCGACATAACGAATGGCGTTGGCCGGCGACATCCAGGCGTGCGGGTTCGGCCTGCCGTTGTACGGTCCTTCGCTGATCCCCATCGGCTCCACCCCCTCGCTGACCACGGCCGATGGCACGCCTCTCACCTGCTGCAGGAACTTCTCAAACCAGCGCTCCAGGCCGAGACCGTTCCACAGCACCAGGTCGGCGTCCTGCGCCTTCACCAGGTCCAGCGGCGTCGGCTCATAATCGTGGATCTCCGCGCCCGGCTTGGTGATGGACTCCACCACGGCGGCGTCCCCGGCGACGTTCTGCGCGATGTCCCGGATGATGGTGAAGGTCGTCAGGATGCGCTTCCGGCCATCCGCTCGGGCGGAGGCGCCGTCCCTTTCGCAGGCGGGCAGCAGAAGCAGCAGAAGGCTGGAAAGCGCGAACAAAAAGCGTGACATCATCATGGGTGTCGGGGGGCTGTGCAGGGGGTTAAAAACGTACGCTCATGCCGGTGAAGACGCCGAAGTCCGGTGCAGCTCGGTTCATGCCAAGCCGAACACCGGCGTCAAACACGAGGCTGTCCGTCACCGCAAGGGTCAGGCCCGTGTCGAAGATCGCCTGGTAGTCCGCATCCTCGCCGGCGATGCCCACCACCTCCAGGTACATCCCCAGCTTTTCGGTCAGGGAGATGCCCAGGGTGGCGGAATGCAGCCATTCAAGGTCCTGGCCGCTCGTCTCCGCGTCATGCACCAGATCCGCCTCGGCCATCAGGCCCAGCGAGACACGCTCCGAAAGGCTCACCGCCAGCGGCATGATCAGCCCCCCCGCCCAGGCCTCGTCGCTCACCTCGGTGTGCGTGGGGATGGTGACATAGGGCATGAGCGCAAAGGCCGTGGTCCCGCCGTCGTTGCCCCAGAGATTGTGCTTGTAGCGCACCGTGATGTCGCCAAACCCAGTCGTCCGAGTGCTGTCGCCACGCTCCGACTGGCCGGCGATGGCGTGGCTGTTCACCACCACCTGAAGGTCGCTGTCATGGCTCACGCCCATCTTCAGGTTCATCTGCCCGTAGATCCACTGGTCGGCCGATCCCGAACCCGCGTTCGCCTCGCGGCTGTAGTCCAAGAAGCTCGCCTCGATCTGAAACATGCCGCGGGGTACCGAATAGGGCGACTCCGTGGTGTCGGGGCGGTCCGTGCTCATTTCACGCACCGGCTCCCCGGCGGCCAGCAGGGAAGCCATCAGCAGGCTGGGCAATACAACTTTGTCTGACATGAAGAAATTAGGTTGGGCTAACACTGGCGGCACGAGGCCTTCGTGCAAGCGGCTTTTTTTCAATCCGCACGGGACTTCCCCCTTTCGTTTGCCGCCCGTGTGGCTACTGGTTCCCTCACGTCCTCATGCCCGCCGCCAAGCGCCAGGAAACGACCGCGCACGTTCATTCACCCGCGATCGAAGACTACCTCGAGCAGATTCACAACCTGATCGAGGGCAAGGGTTATGCCCGCGTGGTGGACATCGCCAGGAATCTCGGCATCTCCCAGGCCAGCGTCACCAACATGCTCCAGCGCCTGGATGCCGAGGGCTACGTCGTCTATGAGCGCTACCGCGGCGTGGTGATGACCGATGCCGGCCGGAAGATCGGCCAGGAGATCGCCCGCCGCCATGAGGTGCTGACCCGCCTGCTCTCCGGTTTCGGCCTGGATCCGAAGACCGTTCATGAGGATGTCGAGGGCATGGAGCATCACATCAGCCGCCAGACGCTCGACGTGCTGACGCTCCTGATGGAGGAGCTGGAAGGCAACCCCGAGCTGCTGAAGAAGCTCAAGAAGCGCCTCAAAAGCTGATCTTCGACTCCGGCTCAGGCCTTGCCCAGCCAGAGCATGCGCGCGCCGAAGATGACCAGCACCGTGCCGAAGATCCGAGTCAGCAGCGCGTTGCTCATCGCCTTCATCCAGTCCGCGCCAAACCACGCGAACAGCGAGGCTGACAAGGCCGTGACGGCGGCGACCCGCCAGTCCACAAATCCGTTCTTCGCGTTCTGCGTCGTCGCCATCAGCGCCGTCGGGATGATGATCGCCAGGCTGGTGGCCACCGCCGTCTTCTGCGGCAGCTGCAGCAGGGCGACAAAGGCGGGCACCATCACCACCCCGCCGCCGACACCGCACAACGCGGCGATGACTCCGGCGACAACGCCAATGCCCAGGCAGGTGATCATGGTGGAAGCGGTCATGCAGCTCCATAGCAGAGGGCCGGGCTTTGGGAATGCGGAATTTTCGGGTCCTCATCGCCTGCAATCCGCCCTTGCCACAGGCGCATCCAAGGTCATAGCCTCCGCCTCCTCTCCGGTCCGACTCATGCCCCCCGAACAAGAAGCCCTGCTCATCCTCACCCGCCAGCAATTCCCCGAGCTGGAGGGCTTGGAGTGTGCGGTCGAACCCATCCTGAAGGGCGGCTCCGACCGGCACTACTATCGCTTTGAGTGGGCCGGGGAAAAACATGCACCCATGGTGCTCATGGTCTACACCCTGGCGCGCCGCGACAACCCCAAGTTCGTGCCCGCCACCCGCCGCCTCGCGGCCCTCGGCGTCAACGTGCCCGCCATCTACGCCTTTGATGAGCAACGTTTGTTCGTCTGGCTCCAGGACCTCGGCCGCGACGACCTGCACGCCCACAAGGACGATCCCTGGGAGCAGCGCCGCCCGCTCTACGAGGCCACCCTGCGTGAGGCGGCCAAGATCCACGGCGTCCTCGCCGAAACCCTCGGCGAAGACGAGGTCGCCGCCATGGAGCCCGAGTTCAACGAGGGCATGTACGAATGGGAGCAGAACTACTTCCTGGAGCACTTCGTCCGCGGCCATCTGGGCCGTGACGTGCCCGACGACCACGCCGCCCAGGCGGCCCTGGTCGGCCTGCGCCAGCGCCTCGCCCTCCTGCCCCGCTGCCTCGTCCATCGCGACTTCCAGAGCCAGAACGTGCTCATCCGCAACGGCTCCGCCTGGCTGGTGGACTACCAGGGCCTGCGCCCTGGTCTCGCCGAATACGACCTCGCCTCCCTGCTCTTCGACCCCTATGTCGAGCTCAGCCGCGGCGAGCGCCATGAGCTTCTCGGCTACTACGCAGGCCTGCGCGGCCTCAGCCTCCCGGAGCTGCGCGAAATCTTCCACCTCTGCGCCGCCCAGCGCCTCATGCAGGCCCTCGGCGCCTACGCCAACCTCTCCCGCAACCAGGGCAAGACCCACTTCGAGCAGCACATCCCAGCCGGGGTGAAAAACCTCACCACCGTCTGCCAGGAAGCCCCCGGGCTCGCGCCGCTGCTCACCCTCTTCACCTGAGCCGAGACATGCACGCCTTCCTGCCCGCCGAAGGTTGCGCCGATCCGCTCGCCGACGAACTGCGCCGCGATGGCGTCCTGGTGCTTCCCTCCTCAAGTCACGCCCCCTTTGTCCTCGCGGAAACCCTGCCCGTCTCCGGTTATGCGGCCTTTGCCCGCCAGGCCCTGCCAGACGCCCGCGCCCTCTCCGGTTGTTCCATCAAGGGTTGGGCCGACGCGATGATCGAGGCCCTGCTCAGCCACCTTGGCGACGACGATCCCTGGCACCTGCACCTCTGGCCGGCCTATGGAGAGGGCCGCGCCGGACAGCATCGCTGCGAGCTCATCCACAGCGCCTTCCTTGAGCGGCTGAAAAAACGCCGCCGCCTGCGCCTCAAGCACGAGCAGGCCTCCCTCACGCCCACCACGGCCCTGCTCCAGGCCGCCCTCACCGCCCCCGACGCCGGCCTGGTCTCCCTGACCCCCGCCGTGCGCCGTCGTGAACTTCGCGCCCTGGTCTCCGACTTCATCGCGGGCGACATCCCTCATGCCGAGGACAAGTCCGCCCCCTCCCGTGCCTTTGCCAAGGTCATCGAGGCCGAACTGCGCCTCGGCCGGCGCATCGAACGCGGCCAGATCTGCGTCGATCTCGGCGCCGCCCCCGGAAGCTGGACCTATGTCGCCATCCAGCGCGGAGCCCACGCCATCGCCGTGGACCGCTCCCCCCTTCGCGACGACCTCATGCGTCATCCCCGCCTTCAGTTTCATCAGGGCGACGCCTTCAAGTTCAGGCCGGAGCAGACCGTGGACTGGCTCATCTGCGACATCATCGCCGCCCCGCAGCGCAGCATCGACCTCCTGCTCGAATGGCTGCGCGAAGGCCGCATGAGGCAGTTCATCGTCACCCTCAAGTTCAAGGGCGATGACGAATACGCCCTGCTCGATCAACTCAAGGCCGCCTGCCCACCGCTCTGCACCGACTTCCGTCTCACCCGCCTCTGCGCCAACAAGAACGAAGTCACCGCCTTCGGCGCACGACGCTTCTGAACAGGCAGGGGAACAGGGCGGATCCCAACGCGCCCTTGCATGGAGCCGATCATCAGGACTGCTTCAGCCGTCGATATTCACTCGGCGAATGGCCAGTCACCGCACGAAAGGCCCGCGTGAAGGCGCTGTGATCGGCGAAGCCGCAGTTCAAGGCAATCTCAGCGACGGAGGCGTCGCTTTCCAGCAGCAGGCGTGCGCCGGCGCTGATGCGTATCTTCGTGATCAGCTGCATCGGGCTGAGGCCGTGGATGCGCTTGATCACCCTTGCAAAGCGCGCCGCGCTCATGCCGGCCCTTTTCGCGAGCGAGGACGGGCTGACCGCCTCGTCAAACGAACGCTCAAGATGCCTCAGGGCATGCGCCACGCCAGGCGGCACTTCTTCACGGCCCACCAGGGCGGTGAGATCCTTCGAGATGCCGATGAGGCCGGTGACACGCCCGCTTTCATCACGGATGGGCAGCTTGCTCGTCAGACCCCACACGGGCACGTGCGGCCGCCGCCAGAACAGCTCCAAGCACTCGATGATCGGCCGCCCCGTGCGCAGCACCTGCTCATCCTGCTCGGTCGGAATGCGGCCAAAATCTCCGGGGCATACCTCGCAGGGCCGTCGGCCCAACATCTGCGACTTGTCGGACAATCCATGACGCTCCACGAGCGACTGGTTCACGACCAAATAACGTCCCGAGGCGTCCTTGATGAAAAAGGCCGTGTCATGCATCAGGTCGGCCAACTGCTCGACAAACCGCGTGTCGATGAGCAGACGTCCGCAGGGAGAAAGAAGGCCCGGGAGCGGTGGGGAGGTCTTCATCCTGATGAATCACGCCGGAAACCTCGGGCAGGCAAGCCGGAGCTGCTTGATGGACTTGGGATTTTACAAGCCGTGAAATGGGACCGGAAGAATGAGACGCCCAACGTCCTGAATGCCATTCTCCTGCCCCATTCTTCTGCCTGTTTTTCAGCAAGGTTGCGTTTCGACATTGTGCGGTTTTTCACGCCGCAGCGCTCCGTCGCGGTCAAGACAACACGTTCATCCTTCCTCACACTGATCCCTGCCCATGACCCGACGCCTGATTCTCGTTTTCATCACCTGTCTGCTCATCATGAGGACGGAGCTTCACGCCGCGCTTGACCGGCCGAAGCTGCAGATCATCAACGGCACCCCGCAGGTCGTGGATGTCTTCTGGATCAACGACAAGGGAGAGCGGGTGCCGAATGGCAGCGTGCAACCTGGGACAAACACGATCATCAGCACCACGCTCGGGCATCGCTTCGCCATCGTGGGACGCGAGGATCAAAAAGAGAGCCTTGTGACGGCCGAGGTGCGCGTGCAGGCCTTCCGGGTGGGCGGCTTGCCGACGTTTTACACGCAGCAGGCCAGCGCAGGCGGCTTTCCCGTCGTCGCCTCGGCCAGGGTGAATCCGTATGCGCTGAAGGAGGCCGTTTACATCATCGACATGATGCTCTCAAGGCGGCCAGACGTGCTTGCGGCGATGGTGAAAAGCGGCGCCCGTTTGAGCATCCTCGCTCACAACGAGTTCACCTGCGATCAACCTGAGTGGGCCTGGCTCGCCGACGAACCTGTCGAAGGGCACGAGGGCATCCCGACGCGTGATTTTCGCGATGCACGCGCCCGCGGCATGGGCGGCAGCCTCACCGATCCCTACTGCTCCTGCGCGGAGGAAAACCTGCTCGCCTACCAAGGCGACCCCTACAGCACGGAAAACATCCTCATCCACGAACTCGCGCACAACATCCACCTGCGCGGCATGAGCAATGTGGACGCCACCTTCGATCCACGGGTGAAAGCCTGCTACGACACCGCGATGAAGGCCGGCCTGTGGAAGGGCAAATACGCCTCCGTGAACCATCACGAATACTTCGCCGAGGGCGTGCAGAGCTGGTTCGACAACAACCGCGAGAACGATCACGACCACAACCACGTCAACACCCGAGCGGAGCTGCTCGACTACGATCCCGGCCTCGCCGCGCTCTGCCGTGAGGTCTTTGGCGACACCGTCCTCACCTACACCAAGCCTCAGACACGCCTCACCGGCCATCTCGCCGGTTATGATCCCAGGAATGCGCCAAAGTTCACCTGGCCGCCGCACCTCGAAAAAGCCCGCGAGCTCATCCGCGCCAAAGCACGCGCAAGGTCCGATGCCGCCAACAAAGCCGCTGAAACCAAAAACCTCGTCGGATGGACGCTGCACATCAGCCCGAAGACCGACCCAGCAGCGCTGAATAAAGCCCTGCCACTGCTTCAGGCGCAGCTTGAGGAAATCGTGCGCGTCGTGCCTGCCCAAGCCGTCATCGAACTGCAAAAAGTGCCGCTCTGGATCAATCCCGAATATCCCAAGGTGCCGCCTCGCGCTGAATACCATCCCGGTGCCGGCTGGTTGAAGGAAAACGGCCGCAATCCCGCCATGGCGAAAGGCGTCGAGTTCACCAATGTGCGCGTCTTTGAGGCCGAAACACGCCGCATGCCCAACTTCGCCCTCCACGAGCTGGCGCACGCGTTTCACGATCGCGTCCTCGGCTTCGAGCATCCGCAAATCGAGGCCGCGTATCAGAAAGCGAAAGCTGCGGGCCTCTACGACCGCGTGCAGCGTCAGGACAGCGAAGGCCGCAAGCGCCTCGACCGTGCCTACGCCATGACGAACGCCAAAGAATACTTCGCCGAATGCTCCGAGGCCTTCTTCACGAAAAATGACTTCTACCCCTTCACTAAAGACGAACTCCAAAAACACGACCCCGAGATGTTTGAGCTGCTCACGAAGCTCTGGGGGACATCGAAAGCCAAAGTGGTTTCGGCTTTAGCCGAAAAGATTGCGGCTAAAGCCGCAGCCACTTTACCGAACATCCTCGTGATCCTCGCCGATGACCTCGGCTACGGCGATGTGCGTTGCTACAACGCCGACTCGAAGGTCCCGACACCGAGCATCGACAAGCTCGCCAGCGAAGGCATGCGCTTCACCGATGCGCACAGTCCGGCCACGGTTTGCACACCGTCGCGCTACAGCCTCATGACGGGACAGATGGCGTTTCGCGTGCCGAATGGCGGCACGGTGTTTCAGGGCACGGGTGGGCCGTCGTTGATCGCACCGGGAAAGCTCACGCTGCCGGGCTTGTTGAAGAAGCAGGGCTACGCCACTGCGGCGGTCGGCAAATGGCACATCGGGCTCACGTTTCGCGATCAGGCGGGCGAGGCGATCCACTCGGGCGAACGTGCGGCCGTGCAGCGCATCGATTACTCGCGCCGCATCGAGGGCGGACCACTTGATCATGGTTTTGACCAGTTTTTCGGCACCGCGAGCTGTCCTACCACCGACTGGCTTTACGCCTTCATCGACGGCGATCACATCCCCGTGCCGCCCACCGGTCCCATCGACAAATCGAAGCTGCCAAAGCATCCGTATGCCAACGATTGCCGCGCTGGCTTCATCGCGCCCGACTTTCCGATGGAGGAGGTGGATCTCGTGTTCTTGAAGAAGAGCCGCGAGTTCATCGCGCAGCACGCACGCACCTCATCGAAGCAGCCTTTCTTCCTCTACCATGCCACGCAGGCCGTGCATTTGCCGTCCTTCGCCGCGCCGGAGTTCCAGGGCAAATCGAAAGCCGGACCGCATGGCGACTTCATCGCCGAGTTCGACCACATCGTCGGCGAATTGATGCGCGAACTCGACCAGCACGGCCTCGCCGACAACACACTCGTTTTACTCAGCAGCGACAACGGCCCCGAAGTCGCGAGCGTCGTTCACATGCGAGCCGATCACGCTCACGATGGTGCCAAGCCCTGGCGCGGTATCAAACGCGATGCCTGGGAAGGCGGCCACCGCGTGCCCTTCATCGTGCGCTGGCCCGCCAAAGTGAAACCCGGCACCACCAGCGATCAAACCCTCTGCCTCACCGACATTCTCGCCACCGTCGCAGCCATCACCGGCACCGAATTGCCACCCGATGCCGCCGAGGACAGCTTCAACCTGCTCCCCGCCCTCGAAGGCACCGCCACCGCTCCCATCCGGCCTTATCTGCTCACCCAAGCCTTTGCCGGCCCGCGCACCCTTTCGATTCGTCGCGGCCCGTGGAAATACATCGCCCACCGCGGCTCCGGCGGAAACAACTACGACAAAGGCGAACTCAAGCCCTTCGCCATGCCCGACACCGATCCCGAAGCCCCCGCCCAACTCTACGACCTCGCGAATGATCCCGGCGAGACCACGAATCTTTACTCGAAGAGGCCCGAAATCGTGAAGGAACTCCAAGCCTTGCTCGAACAATCGAAAAACACTGGTCGCAGTCGGCCCTAGCCGCTGGTTGAGCAACGTGGTGCAGCCGTCCCGGCTGCTTCTGCCCGCTCCGAATCGGCTGTGATCGGCCATAAATGGCCCGAATTGGACATAAATGGACTGAATTGGACTGGAAAATGGACTTTTGAGGTCGAAACTCCGCCATGCTTCCGCCTCTGCCCGACTCCATCCCCATCTCCGCCGAGATGCTCCGCCTCGTCAGTGAGATCGACGAGTTTAAGGGCCACTGGCGCACCTGGCAGTCGCTCACACCCGACCGGCTGCAAGGGCTCCGCCGAGTCGCCACCATCGAGAGTATTGGTTCCTCCACGCGCATTGAGGGCTCGCGCCTTAGTGACCGCGAGGTCGAGGCGCTGCTCGGTCGTTTGGAGACGAAGTCCTTCGTCACCCGCGATGAGCAGGAGGTCGCAGGCTACGCCTACGTCATGGAGCAGGTCTTCGCGCACTTCAGCGAGATCCCGCTCACCGCGAACATGCTGCGGCAGCTTCACCGCGATCTCCTTCAATACAGCACCAAGGACGAGCGCCATCGTGGCGAATGGAAGTCGCTGCCGAATCACGTCGCCGCCTTCGATGCCAATGGCCGCGAGCTGGGCATCGTGTTCGAGACCTCCAGCCCATTCGACACGCCCGCGCACATGGACGCGCTGCTCGACTGGCATCGCCGTGCCGAGGCTGACACTGGACTGCACCCGCTGCTGCGCATCGGCATCTTTGTCGTCGCCTTCCTCGCCATTCATCCCTTTGAGGACGGCAATGGCCGCCTCTCACGCATCCTCACCACCTTGCTGCTGCTCCGCGCCGGTTACGGCCATGTGCCCTACAGCTCGCTGGAGAGCATCATCGAACAAAACAAAGAGGCCTACTACCTCGCGCTCCGCCGCACGCAGACGACCTGGCGCGAAAACATCGCCGACTGGCCCGCCTGGCTGCTGTTTTTCCTCCGCAGCATCCGCCAGCAAATCACCCGCCTCCAGCAGCGCCTCGACGCCAGCCGTCCGCAACTCTCCCCGCTCGCCCGGCAGCTCGCCGCTCTCTTCGAGACAAGAGAAACTCTCACCAACGCCGAAGCCGTCACCCTCACCGGAGCCAACCGCTCCACCCTCAAAGCCAAGTTCGCCGAAGTCATCGCGGCTGGGCTTGTGGAGGCGCACGGGAAGGGACGCGGGGTTTTTTATGTGAGGAAGCGGTAGCGTTTCAAATCATCCGTCCATCTTGATCCCATGAAAAAGTCTCGCGATACAACCCTCGCTCTGACCACTGACTACAAGCGGTTCGTGACCGATCTGAAGTCACGCATCGCCAGCGCACGGCTGGCTGCGGCTCGACAGGTGAACCGTGAACTGGTCACGCTCTACTGGGACATCGGGCGCGGCATTGTGGAGAAGCAAAAAGAACTCAACTGGGGCGAGTCCGTCGTCGAAATGGTCGCGGCAGAGCTGCGGGCGGCGTTCCCTGACATGAGTGGTTTCTCGCCTCGAAACGTCTGGGACATGAAGCGACTCTACGAGGCATACACCTCGCCTGACTTTCTCTCACAAGTTGTGAGAGAAACGTCGCGAAAATCACAGCGGCCAATTCTGCGACAGCCTGTCGCAGAATTGTTGCAGGCCTCAAATCGGCCACAAGCTGTGGCCAAATTGGGACCCACCGAGCCAGGATCATTTCTGCAACAGCTTGTTGCAGAAATACCTTGGGGCCACCACCTGCTCATCCTCAACAAGCTCACTGCCCCCGCCGCCCGGCTTTGGTATCTGCGAGCCACGGCCAGCTTCGGGTGGTCGCGGAACGTGCTTTTGAACCAGATCAAGGCCGGAGCCTACGAGCGGGCAGTCACGGAGAAGAAGACGCACAACTTCGACCTCGCGCTGCCGGAGCACTTCGCCGAGCAGGCAGAGGAGATGCTCAAAAGCTCTTACAACCTCGAGTTCCTCGGCCTGCGTCGTGCGGTGAGGGAGCGTGAACTCGAAGACCGCCTCATCAGTCGCTTGCAGGCCTTCCTTTTGGAACTCGGCTACGGCTTCTGCTTCGTCGGACGACAGCATCGGCTCGTGCTCGGAAAGAAGGAGTATTTCATCGACCTGCTGTTCTACCATCGCTTCCTCAAAGCCCTCGTGGCCTTCGAGTTGAAGCTCGGCCTCTTCGAGCCGGAGTTCGCGGGCAAGATGGACTTCTACCTGAACCTCCTCAACGACACCGAACGCGCCCCCGGCGACCAACCCTCGATCGGCATCATCCTCTGCGCCGAAAAAGACGACGTGGAGGTCGAGTATGCCCTCCGCACCAAAGCCAACCCCATCGGCGTCGCTGCTTACACCTTGCAATCCAAGCTGCCGGGCGAGTTGAAAGGCAGACTGCCGACGGCGAAACAACTGGCGGAGATTATTCGCATGGAGATGGAGGGAGGAAAATGAACGAAACGCTCACCCACTTCGCCGACCACGAGACGCTCACCCTCAGCCAGCTCGTCCAGCTAACCAACGGCAAACTCAGCACACTCAAGCTGCGTTTTGAAGGAACTCGTCCAGCACCGCCACCTGTTACCGAAAGGCCAGGGGCGAGGGGCACATTATGTGAAGCTAATGCCTGCGTAGATTCTCATCGGCAAACTCCTCTGCTTGCCTAAAGCTATCCTTTCCAATGTCACAGCTAATTCTAAAGACAAAACATGATGATCGGCAGCTCGGCCTTGATCACCTTCAGTTGAGCAAACGTGCCTACAACCGCATTGTTGAGCAGGGGTGTCGAACTGTGCAGGATGTTGCTGACAAATATGACTGTGGGCACTTATCACCGGAGTTCATTGGTCTGAAATCCAGCGAGGAAACAGCGATTGCCTTGCGCACGCTAGCCGATTCCACCGACTCGGATGGTTCTGTGAACTGGTCAAAGTATTGCCAAGCACGCCCGGTGGTGGACTACAAATTGGCATTTTTCGCGCGAACCTTTCAGATCCTCAATTCAACAGTTCTTGAAGAACATCTTGGAATCCTCCATTTAAATAAGGCATGCACGAAGCTTGAACGTGTGGGCATTACTTCAGTTGGATTGTTAATAAAGGCAGCAAAGAATGGAATCTCCGATATAAAGAGCTTTGGCAAGGCAGCACACGAAGAGACCTTGCAAGCATTGATGGCACTGTCTGACTCAATTCTTGAGGACGGAAATGTTGACTGGTTGCGGTTTGCTTCACTCCGCCAATATCCGATCATTCCACATGCCCCTACGCCACACATAGACGGCGAACTTTTGCTGCGACACCTTGAGGATGTATGCCGAGCAGTGATCCCCAATCAGTTCGATGAACGTGCTTGGAACGTTTTTCACCAAAGATTTATCGTTCCAGATGAGAAACGCCCCACGCTTGAAAGCATCGGTGAGGTTTATGATCTGACTAGAGAACGAGTGCGTCAAATTGCCGAGGAGTGCATCGATGCGATCTCCAAACCTATTTTTGAGAACGACTATCGTGGCCTTCAGTTCCGTCTCCGCGATGAATGGTCTGAGCTATTCATTCGTGCCCGTGACCACTTTCAATCATTGGGCATATCGGGATGGCGAGGTAGCGTTTGGCGTGGCGAACTCACTAACTTATGGGGGATCAAAGAAACAGTATTAAATCGTCACTTTAGACTAGTGATGGCCTTGCTTGGATTTGAAGAGAAACAGCTCGAGCATGACGGACTTGAGTCACTGATTTTTGATAAACAGACGGATGATAGGGAGCGAAGAAGAATTGTTCGTCTGGTTGGTGCTCTTCATGACCTGCTGTTACAGAACAATCTTGGCCTTGATAATTTTGGGTCTTTGGCAAACGGCGCGGTTTTGAGTTGAAGGGTTGAGAGGGTTTGGAAGTGTTGGGGGATGACGGACCGGGACTTTTTCTACAAGACGCTGGGGCTGAGCGAGCCCTGGGAGGTCAAG
>JBIJBP010000254.1:0-3267 GCA_044345155.1 Prosthecobacter sp.
AGCGCGCCCTCAGCCGGCTTGATCGCCTCACCGAAAAGGACCGCTCGCCCGACAGCCCGGTGCTCAAGCAGGTCGTCGTCGATCTTCAAACCGCCCTTCGCCTCAATCCCCACGCCTATCTTTACCATCTGTCCCTGGCCGACGCCTACGACGCGCTGAGCCGGCCTGATGAAGCGCTAAAGAGCATTCAGGAAGCCCTGAAGCTGGCCCCGCATCATGAGGAACCGCGCCTCGCCCTCGGCATCCACTGGCATCGCCTGGGCCAGTGGCAGAAGGCGGAGGAGGCTTACCTCTGGGCCGGTCAGGCTCGCGCCCTCAATCCCAAGGACAAGACCAACTGGCTCGACAGCTACCGCCTCATGCTCCGCCACGTCGCCCTCATGCGCGGCCAGCCCGCTCTGAGACCCTGACCGCGAACTCTGACGCCCATCCGTGAATCATGATGCTCCACCTCCCGCGATAGCGCCGTGGCGCGGATTTCCAAATCCGCAGCAGGGTGGTTCGCCCCAGCGCGGCCGGAAGTCTCTGCCATCTCCTTCAACCCGATGAAGGGGCCGGGGACCGATGTGGCTGGAGGGTGATGCCAGAGGGTTGCTACGTTCGGGCTTGCTGCGGAATTGGAATTCCGCGCTCCATGAAACCCTTCGAACCTCAAGGCGGTGTGGCGTTCCGCATGCCCGCCTGTCCTTTCATCCTGCGACTCTGTTCGCACGATAGCGCCGGGGCGCGGATTTCCAAATCCGCAGCAGGGTGGTTCGCTCCAGCACGGCGGGAATTCTCTGCCATCTCCTTCAACCCGATGAAGGGGCCGGGGACCGATGTGGCTGGAGGGCGGCGCCAGAGGGTTTCTGCGTTCGGGATTGCTGCGGAATTGGAATTCCGCGCTCCATGAAACCCTTCGAAACTCCAGGGTCGTTCACGCCAGCAGGGCTGGCTCAGGAAAGCGGCAGCACGGCTGCCGCAGTCCATGCCAAGAGCCTGCCACACCGACGAATCCTCGAGCAGAATCCATCGTCAATGCTTCCGTTCGAGCCTTCCCTGAAAACAAAAACGGCCTGTGGGATTGCCACAGGCCGCTGAAGGTTGGTTCAAACCAAGGTGAGAGACTTCCTAGTTCTTCACCTTGCCAAGCGTCACCTTGCCGCTCTCGGGATCCAGGTCATCCTTGGCGTTGCTGATGAAGTAGCCATAGCCTCTTGGATCGTCGCCCTTCTGCAGCAGGATGCCCTTGAAGGCCGGAGCTTTCTCAAAGTTCGTCCAGGAAGGCGTGAAGGTGCCTGAAAACAGCCCCGAGGCCGCAGAAGCCCGAAGAGTGAGATTCTTGTCCGTTTGACTGATCTTCGTCACCGTATTGCCAATGATGGCGAAATTCCTCACGCTGATGGCATTGGCAAGTTCAGGGCTGGTGAAGAACAACTGAGAATTGTTGGATGAAATCGACAATGTCCCCAAATCCAGTGTTTCCTGAAGCGTCATGCGCTTGTCATAGAACGTGCCGACGGCGTCCAAACGAATGCCCGCAGGCCAGCCTGCTGTGTAAAGCTGCGTGGCCAAAGCCGCCGGAGTGGTTCCCGTGGTCTGGGTGACCGCGGGTCGAATCCACCTGAGAATGATCCCCATCACATCACTGTGAGGTTGCGTCGGGTCCACCATCATTGAGCCGCTCAGGCTGCCGCCTTTCACCGAACTTGCGGCTCCAGGCGTGATCAACTGGGAGAAGAAGGGAAACATGGATGAGGTGACGAGAGCACTGCTGGCCGTGAAGGCGCTGCCGTCCGCCAGGGTGCCTGCAAATGTCACCAAACCATTGCTGCCGAGGGTGAGAACACCATAACCCGTGCCTTGCGGGTAGTTATGCGTGTCGATGACCGGATTCTGGACCTTGGCAGGCAGCGCCACATTGAAGGTCCCCTTGCTCAGGGGCGACTTTGGCGCGGTACGGCTGAGCATGGCAGCCGGCACTTTGAGAGTTGTGCCGTTGTAATGAGCGCGTTCAGCCAGCCCGGCAGCCACCAAACTAGCACCCTCAATGATGTTCACGGTGATGCCATTGGTTCCATGCATCAGGGCCAGCGACCTGCTTTCATTGATTTTCAGGGTGCTGCTGGGTTTCGAACCCTGTTTGAAAACCACTGAGTTATTTCCATAGATGATGCCTGTGACTGGCGTTGTGCTGCCGCCCAAGATGAGCTTGCCGCTCAATGCTCCCGTGGCCGGTATTAGCGTTCCCGTAAAATAGCCCACGGAATTGTTGCTCACCGCTGTACTTCCCTGGGGGGAGAGCAATCCGTGGAAAGTATTGCCTTTGCTTGCATTAGCCTGTGGGAAAAAGACATCGTTGGCCTTTACAAACGTAGCGACAATCGCGACGTCACCCGCCGGCATCTTGAAGCTGATTTCGTTGCCAAGCATGACAAGCTCGGAGGGCGGCGTGTTTGATGGGGTCCAATGGCTGAAGATATAGTCCTTCATGGGTGTCGCCTTCAGCCTGACTGTCGTTCCGACGACCATTTTTGACGCCTGAGGCTTGCCGCTGCTTGACGAGGGAATCAGCGGGGTGCCTGAACTGGCTGGGCTGACTGAAAGCGCCACGATTCCTGAACTGGGGGCCGAACGCGTCACGGTGACATTGTACCTGCGGTCGAAGTTAAACTTGCGCTTCAGCTCGGTCTTGTTGCCACGAAGGTCATACGCAGTCACGGTCAACTCATTCTGCTGACCCTCATTCGGGGCGATTTCAAGAGCCCAAGGCACTCGGGTAACCTTGGTTTTGCTATCCAGAGTGAGAGTTGCAAGAACCGGTGCCTTGTTGTTGAGGCCCACCTCCACGCGGTCAATGCCGTTCAGGTCACCAGCAATGCCTTCGATCTTGTATGGGCTCGTGGTGCTGATCTTTGCTTTATCTGCAAGAGCAGTGATCGACAGGCTGGGCTTGGTGGTGTCCGTAGCTGCAATCCGTACCGTTGCGGACGAAATACCACCCAGGTTTGCTCCCACCGGACCGGCCAGCAAGACCGCAAATCGCCTGTTGGAAACTTTGCCCGTCTTTTTCACAAGGCTGATCACCTGCTTTACCTCGGTGACATTGGCAGCAAATGTCACTGTTTGATTCGTGACGGCGGTATAATCCGTTCCTGCATTTGCAGCTGAAATGGGCGGCATGGCGTTCGCGGTTCCATCCTGAGTGGACAGGTTCACCGTGACCGATCCCGTGTGAGCTGAACAGGTCATGACGACCTCCACACTCGCATCCAGCTGATCCGCAAT
>JBIJBP010000162.1:0-10872 GCA_044345155.1 Prosthecobacter sp.
AGGTAAAGCGCAAACTTGAGGTCCTTCAGGCCCTCTCCCAACGGCAGCACCTTCATGCGTCCGTTCATGGTCAGGGCATGGCCTGGAAACGTGCAGACATAAGGGTAGTCGCCGGGTTTTTCCGGGGCGGTGAAGGCCAGTTCCTGGCGTTCATGCGGATTGAGCATCTTCGAGTTCAGCCAGATGCGTCGGTCATCGGGCAGCCAGTTGCGCTTCAGGGCCTCCTCGGGCTTTTCCATCTGCTTCATCGCCATCTCGGCGGTGTTGGTGCCCGGCTGGCAGAAGACGAGGTTATGCGGCAGATCGTCGCCATTTTCAAAAACGAGCTTCACCGCCTGCCCAGGACGAACGGTGAACTCGCTGAGGTCATACTTCATCTGCGCGGTCATCGTCTTGATCGTGACCACCTCCGGCTTGGCACCTGGCGCAACCGCAGCCTTCCCCTCGCCGCCTTTGCCCGCCTTCGGCTTCGACTCCTTCGAGGGAGCCGCAGGCGGCTTTGTGCCCTTCGCGTCCGGATCGACCCTCAGGGGCCGCAGCCAGATGTTGCGGTAGCGCACGGGGTTGTTGTGATCCTGAAGTGAGATGTCGCCGCCCTGTGCCTGGCTTTCGAACTCGCGCAGATAATGCACCACCACGCCGTTGTGGATCACCGTCAGCCGGGCCTTGCCTGCCGTGGCAGGGCTGGCGCGCTCAAACAGGATGTCATAGCTCTGCCATTCCCCCGGCTTGCGGCTGGCATTCACCATGGGCGGGTAATGGCTGTAAAGCCCCGCCGCCTGGCCGTCGGGATAGGTGTCGTTTTCAAAGGAGTCGAGGACCTGGATCTCCGGAAAGCCGCCGATGAAAACACCGCTGTTGCCCCGGCCCTGGCCGTTGCCGCTCACCACGTCCGGCGTGCGCCATTCCAGATGGAGCTGGAAGTCGCCCTTGAAGGTGTCCCGGGTGCGGATGCCACCGCCCTTGGGGGTGATCTCCATGGAGCCGTTCTCGACCTTCCAACGCGGCTTGTCGTCGCCGGGCGGCATGTCCTTGCGCGGGTCGCATTTCCATTTCGACAGGTCCCTGCCGTCAAACAGCACGATGGCGTCCGAAGGCGGAGCGCCCGCCTTGTCCTGGCTGCTGAAGCCCGGCGGCGAAATCACCGGCGGCCGGGGCCGCTGCAAATCATGGGCACGGTAAACGCCGCCCGGGGTCATCGGAGGCTGCTTGGGGTCCGCAGCGGCAAGGGGCAGGACGGAAAGAACGGAGAGCAGAAGCAGTCGGCGCATGAGAAGGTGGATGGGAGGAGGCGCGGTTACGGGATCGCCCCGTCCCCTCTATCGAGGCTTGAACGCATTGAAAGTTCCTGTTGGCAGTCCCCCCGGTTTTCGGTTAGCTGCCATCAACCGCAGCAATCTGGAGAGGTGGCAGAGTGGTTTAACGCGTCGGTCTTGAAAACCGAAGTGGGGGTAACCTCACCGTGGGTTCGAATCCCACCCTCTCCGCCATTCTTCGCCGCCGTCAGGAGGCGAAGAATGCCCTCCGAAGCTCGCCGAGCGAAGGACGGGCACCACCGTTCACCCCCCGGCTTCGAATGGCACGCCCCCTTTGAACACAGCCCATCGGATTCACCCCTTCGCCGCCGTCAGGAGGCGAAGAATGCCCTCACTCCTCGGGAAAATCGACCGAGGTCGGGCGTTTGCGATACTTGGTCATCGGATGCTGGTCCTGGCGGCCATGGACATAGCAGGCGCACCATTCAGCCAGCCGACGCCCCAGGATGCGGCAGGATTCCTGGATGTCCGGCTCGCGCGGAGCCTTCGCGGCCACCGCGCCATAGTGCAGCGTCATCTTGCGGCCGCCGTAATCCGTGACGCCGAACACCAGGAAGCCGAAGTTCATCAGCACCATGAGCAGCGACTGACAGGTCATCTCCATGCCGCCGCCCCAGCCGCCCGCGCTGCTGAAGGCGCAGGCGATCTTGCCATCGACCTCGATCCAGTGGTCAAACATCGTCACGTCCCAGAAGCGCTTCATCTTCCAGGACAGAATGCCCATGTTGGTCGGGCTGCCGACCGCCAGCCCGTCACACCAGCGCACGTCTTCCGCGACCGCGTCATCGACATGCCGCACGCGGACCTCGGTGTCCGGCACCTGCTTGGCGCCCTCGGCCACCAGGGCGGCCATCTCGGCGACATTGCCGGTGTTGGAATCAAACAGGACGAGAATTTTGTTCATGGGAAGATGGGGCGGGAATGGAAAGGAAAGGCAGGAAACGAGGCTCATGCGCCGCGTTGATCAGGCTTCGTCATGGCAGGTCAGGGATCGGATTTCTGGGGGAGATTTTCTTCTCGCACAATCCAGTGCCTCGGCGCAGTCTGGCTCACCGCTTCCTTTTCATGCTGCGCAGCACCGCCGTCCTGCTCACCCGGTTGATCACCGGCATGAATCCGGCTTGGGTGGGCTGCGAGCCGGATCATCCCGGCCTCCGGGTGTACTTCGCCAATCATGGCAGCCACCTGGATTTCGCCGCCCTCTGGGCTGCACTTCCCCATGCCGTTCGCGAACGCACCCGGCCGGTGGCGGCTCGCGACTACTGGGGCCGAACACGTCTCACAAGAACGGTGATCGAAATCTTCAACGGCCTGCTCATCGCCAGGGAGGGCATCTCACGCCGGGACAATCCCATCGAGCAGATGGCGGCGGCGATGCACGAAGGCCACTCGCTGATCCTCTTTCCCGAAGGCACCCGCTCTGCCGATGGTCGCATCGGTGAATTCAAGGCGGGCCTGTATCATCTGGCGGGCAAGGTTCCAGAGGCGGAGCTGGTACCTGTGCATCTGCAGAACCTCAACCGCATCCTGCCCAAAGGCCATCTGCTGCCCGTGCCGCTCATCAGCAGCGTCGTGTTCGGTCCGCCGATGAAGCTGGAGGCAGGCGAACGCAAGCAGGACTTCCTCGCACGTGCCCGGCAGGCCGTCTTGAATCTCGCCCCCAGGAATCCCTGCTGACCTTTGCACCTCATGAACTGGTCCTCTCCTGTCACCCATCATCTGCTGATCGCCGTGTTCGGCATCCTGGGACTTTCCAGCCTCATCGGCTGGATTCTGAAGCGCCGGGCCGTCACGGACGCCGGGCGTGCCACAGTGGACAACCTTGTTTCACGCACGAACAGCTGGTGGGTGATGGTGATCGTGCTGCTCACCGCCCTGTCGGCGGGCAGGACCGGCACCACCCTCATCTTCGCCGCCGTCTCCTTTCTCGCCCTGCGTGAGTACCTGACCGTGACTCCGACCCGCAGGGCCGACCACGCCGCGCTGTTCACCGCCTTCTTCATCGTGCTCCCCTATCAATACTGGCTCGTGCACACGGGCTGGTATGGGATGTTCGCCATCATGGTGCCCGTCTACGCCTTCGTGCTGATCCCGATGCTGACCACCCTGGGCGGGGAAGTGGAGGACTTCCTCGAAAGGAACGCCCGCACACAGTGGGGGCTGATGGTCTGTGTGTATTTCATCAGCCACATCCCCATGCTGCTGACGCTTGGCGTGGAGCCGTTGCGCATGGGCCCGGCAGGCCTCGTCCTGTTCCTGGTGGCGGTGACCCAGGGATCCGATGTCTTTCAGTACGTCTGGGGCAAGCTCTGCGGGAAGCGCCCGGTCGTCCCCAAGCTCAGCCCGAAGAAAACCCTGGAGGGGCTGGTCGGTGGCGTGCTCACGGCCTCTCTCCTCGGCGCCGCCATGTTCCGCCTCACGCCTTTCTCTCCCTGGCAGGCGGCACTGGTCGCCCTGGCGTTGTGCATCATGGGTTTCTTCGGCGGCCTGGTGATGTCGGCGATCAAGCGCGAGCGCGGCATCAAGGACTGGGGCACCCTGATCGAAGGCCACGGCGGCATGATGGACCGCATCGATTCACTCTGCTTTTCAGCCCCGGTTTACTTTCACATCCTCCGGTACTTCTACACCTCGAACTGAATCTGCGTTTCTGCCTGCGACAGCTTCGATGGATCAAGGAAGGGCCCTCAATCCATGCGCCCGCCCCCTGTCCTGCCCGCTCTCAACCTTCCGCTGCCTGGCATCTCAGCCGCTGAATCATCATGAGTCACGAAACCGCACTCAGCACCTACGTCGAAAAACTCAACACGCACTCGTGGGAGCAGATCTGTCCGCATGTGGCGGAGGAGGCGGTGTTTGTTTTTACCGAGGGCACCTTCATCGGTCATGCGGCCGCCAGGCAGTCCTTTGAAAAAACCTTTGAGCTGATTCAAGACGAGGAGTTCAGCCTGCATGACATTTCGTGGAGCGTGGTCACCTCCGAGGTCGCCGTGTGTCTATACAGGTTCCACTGGAAAGGTCTCATCGGCGGGCAGCAGGCGGAAGGCGGCGGCCGCGGGACGACCATCCTGCGCAAGGTCGATGACCGCTGGATGATCGCTCATGAGCACCTGGGCCCTGGGCCGCGTCAACCCTAACTGGGCCGCGCATCAAAATGACGCGACCTTCAGCGCCCTCCGGAGTTCCAACAGGTCCGGGTAGCCATGAAGTTCCTCATCCCCGTCCTTTCCGTCTGGCTTACCACCACGACGCTGTCCGCCTACGATCCGCTTGAACTGCCGGAGACCCTGCCTGGGGCTCCGATCGACCTCACCGTACAGGATGCCGGACGCGACCGCGCTTTGCCGATCCGCGTGTATCTGCCTGCGACGACCAAGGCAGCGCCTGTCGTGCTGTTCAGTCACGGGCTCGGCGGCTCGCGCGAGAACAACCCTTATCTCGGCAGACACTGGTCGGCGCGTGGTTATGCGGTTGTCTTTGTTCAGCATCCCGGCAGTGATGAATCGGTGTGGCGCGGACAACGGCCTGCACAGGCCCCGCTGGCGATGAAGCAGGCCGCGAGCCTGCCAAACTTCATGTTACGCGTGGCCGACATCCCGGCGGTGCTCGATCAGCTCACGCGCTGGAACACCGAGGAACTCCATGCCCTGCGCGACAGGCTCGACCTCACCCGCATCGGAATGTCCGGACATTCCTTCGGCGCGGTGACGACACAGGCCGTCAGCGGACAAAGCCTGCCCGTCGGCGGTGCACGATTCACCGATCCGCGCATCAAGGCCGCCTTGATGATGAGCCCCAGCGTTCCCGCCGTCGGCAGCGCGGAGAGGGCCTTTGGCGCGGTGAAGATCCCCTGGCTGCTCATGACCGGCACGAAGGACGTGGCGAGGATAGGCGGCATGACCCTGGGCGCTTCGGATGTCGCCTCGCGTCTCGGCGTCTATCCCGCCCTGCCGCCTGGCGACAAGCATGAACTCGTGCTGAAGGACGCCGAACACGGAGCCTTCGGCGAACGTGCGCTGCCCGGCGAAGGTCATGCAAAGAACCCGAACCACCACCGAGTCATCCTTGCCATGAGCACCGCCTTCTGGGATTCCTTTTTGTTAGGCACTTCCGAGGCCAGGGCCTGGCTCGACGGCGACGGCCCGGGCTCCTTGCTGGAGAAGGACGACAGCTGGCGGAGCAAGTGAACGACAGTGCCATCATTCACCGCAGCTTGGGCCGCCAGGCGAAGCCGCATCTCTCATCTTGCGCCAAGATCCGGATCACCCGAACGGTTGATCAGGTCAGCCAACCGCAGCAGATCCTCCTCGCTGATGTCCACAAAGGAATCGATTGATCTCAGGGCGGCGACAACTTCGGCATGGCTGTGCTTCACCGATGAATCCGAAAAGGCCGGTCTCTGCGGAGCTGGAGGTCGGCTCAGAACCACCGGATAGCGCCGCCAACGGAAGGCGAAGTTGAACGCGACGGCGAGCAGCACCATCAGCAGGGCGTTCGCGAGCACCGGCATCAGCACAAACTGATAACCCAGCTCATGCACGGCCTGACCGCCCATGACCGCAGTAAAGGCCGTGGCGCCGCCCGGAGGATGAATGCAGCGGAGCTGGTGCATGGCGGCAATCGAAAGCCCGACGGCACAGGCCGCAGCGAGGTGCATGTGGGGGAGATGCCGGGCGCAGGTGACACCGATGAAGGCCGAGATGCAATGACCGGCAACAACCGGCCAGGGCTGGGAGAGAGAACCGTGGGGGACGCCAAACAGAAGAACCGCCGAGGCTCCCATCGAGGCGATGACGCATGCCGTGCCTTCTCCAGGCAGCACCCAGGAAGCCGTCAGGACCAGGATCAGAATGGACAGGCCTCCGCCCAGGGCGGCAACGGCCCTTTCCAAAGGGCTGACCTCGACAAGCTCAATGCCCAGCCAATGACGAAGCGTGGGGGCGGGCATGTCAGCAGGGGCAAGAGTCACCGCACCAAAAGCGCGGCATCAGACAATGGCAATGGATGTGGACGTGCGTGCCTCATGGGAGCACTTGCCGGGCGAGGGTTGGCGGGTTGTCCCGGCTCCGGATAAACGCATCGTATTGCGATACTTTTCAACAAAAAGTGGCAGGACGTCCTTTTCACGCCACCCATGGGCCATGGCAGCACGCAGGCCGCTCTCCAAGTCCCAGTATGAAGACCTCGCCGCCTTCCGGTTCCGGCTGCGCCAGTTCCTGCAGTTCAGTGAAAACGCGGCGCAGGCGGCGGGTGTGACCGCCCAGCAGTACCAGGCCCTGCTGGTCATCAAAGGCTTCCCTGGACGCGACCATGTCACCATCGGCGAACTGGCGGATCGTTTGTTGATCCGCCATCACAGCGCCGTCGGCCTGACCGACCGGCTGGTGCTGGAGAACCTTGTCGAACGCTGCGCCTCGGAGGGGGACCGCAGGCAGGTCCATGTCCGGCTGACCGCCCGTGGCGAAGGCATCCTGGCCGATCTGGCCGCCACGCACCGGGAGGAGCTCAGGCTTGCCGGGCCTGAGCTGCGTCACCTGATTCAGCAGGTGAACCTGGGTGAAACACGGGCGGAGGTTTGAAGTAGCTTCGATTGGCCATCAAGGCCTCCCTGAGCATGATTCGATAGCCAATCGAAACCACAAAGGCCGCAACATCCTGTTGCGTGCAGGCGCAACATTCGCACCTCAGGGCTTGTTCATGATCACTTCACCTGGCTAGCTTTCCCCCATGTCCCCCACCCGTCGCTCTTTTCTCCAACAAGCCAGCCTTGCCTCCTTCAGCCTCTGGCTTCCCACGGCTGCTTCCGCCGCCACGGCCTCGCGCCTGCCGCGCAGCACGCCGGAGTCGCAGGGGGTCTCGGCGCGTGGCATCGTGGACTTTCTCGCCGCTGTCGAACGGGAGAAGCTTGAGCTGCACAGCCTCATGATCCTGCGTCATGGACAGGTGGTCGCCGAAGGCTGGTGGGATCCCTACGGACCGGATCTGGTCCACACGATGTACTCCATGAGCAAGAGCTTCACCTCCACGGCGGTCGGGTTTGCCGTGGCGGAAAAGCGGCTGAGCGTCGAGGACAAGGTCATCTCCTTCTTTCCGGACGACCTGCCGGAAAAGGTCAGTGAAAACCTCGCCGCCCTGCGGGTGAAGGATCTGCTGACCATGTCCACCGGCAACGAAAAGGAGCCGACCCAGGTTTGCGTGAAATCGGAGAACTGGGTGCGCACCTTCCTGGCCCAGAACATCGCCCACAAGCCGGGCACGCAGTTCATGTACAACAGCGCCGCCACCTACATGTGCAGCGCCATCGTCCAGAAGGTCACCGGCCAGCCCCTCCTCGACTATCTCACGCCGCGCCTGTTTGAACCGCTGGGCATCTCCGGCATGCGCTGGGAAACCTGCCCCCGGGGCATCAACACCGGCGGCTGGGGCCTGAGCATCCAGACCGAGGGCCTGGCGAAGTTCGGCCAGCTTCTGCTGCAAAAAGGCAGGTGGCAGGACCGGCAGCTCCTTCCCGCAGCATGGATCGAGGAGGCGACACGATTCCACATCCAGCAGCCCGGCGGAGACAAACCCGACCGTCCGAAGGCGAAGAACGACTGGCTGCAGGGCTACGGCTACCAGTTCTGGCGCTGCCAGGGAACCGCCTTCCGGGGCGACGGCGCCTTCGGCCAGTTCACCCTCGTGCTGCCCGAGCAGGACGCCGTGATCGTCATGACCAGCGAGAACAAGAACATGCAGGGACAGCTCGACCTGGTCTGGCAGCACCTGCTTCCCGCCCTGGCCTCCCCCACTCCGGCCGACGCCGACCTCGGTGTCCTGAAGAAGCTTCAACTCCAGCCGCCGAAAAGCACAGCCGTGCCTGCAGCGGCATTCATCGGCGGCTTCAAACTCGAACCTAACGAATTCGGCCTGAAAAAAGTCACGCTCGGCCTTGGCGACAACAGCCTGGTGTTCGAGGCCGACAACCATCGCATCGAATGCGGGCTGAAGGGATGGCGGCTCGGCGAAACCAGCATCCCCATCACTCCGCCGCGCCTCATCTCCGGCGGCAGGCCGAAGCCGGGAACCGTCTTCAAGTTCGCCGCTGCAGCCGCCTGGACGGACGAACAAACATTGCTTCTGACCTGGCGCTATTATGAGACCCCGCACAGCGACACCCTGACCTGCCGGCTGGATGCCGATGGCCTCACCATCCATTTCCTCGACAGCATCACCGCCATGAATCCCAAGGGCAAGGACCGCAGGCCCTCGCTCAAGGGACGGCCCGCCTGATGCTGGATGCTGCGGCCCCGGCTGCGAGGATCCGCCTCCTCTGGCCGTTGTTAGAATCCGATGCCACGCCCGTCACGCACTGAAGACCCCACGCCGCAGAGCCGCTGCCGCTTCGCCCTCGCCTGGAGTGACATCACACCTCCTGCGAACATCTACCACCGCATGTGGGGCGCGGCGAAGCATGACCGTGCCACCGGCGTGCATCGCCCGCTGCGTGCCACCGTGGCGGTCTTTGCCCCGCTGGACGGCGGTGGACGGCAGGTCGTGCTTGCGCTGGATCATTGCGTCATGGGTGCCGTGGAACATGCCAGTCTCGTCGCCCAGGCGGCGAAGATCAGCGGCGTGGCCAGGGAGGAGATCCTCGTCGTCTTTTCGCACACGCACGCCGCTGGCCTCATGGGCCTTGACCGTGCCCATCTGCCCGGAGGCGACCTGATTCCACCTTATCTGAAGTTGCTCGGTGAAACGGCCGGGGCGCTGGTGAAGCAGTGTCTCGACTCGCTGAAGCCTGCGGGCATCGTCTATGGCCGGGGCCGATGCTCACTGGCCACGCATCGCGATTTCTGGGACGGGAGGCAGTTTGTGTGCGGCAACAATCCCGGCGTGCCTGCGGACGACACCGTCATCGTGGCCCGTGTGAGTGATGACTCCGGCCGCACGCTCGCCAGCATCGTCAACTACGCCTGCCATCCGACCACGCTGGCCTGGGAGAACACACTCATCAGCCCTGACTATGTCGGTGCCATGCGCGAGGTCGTCGAGACTGACACCGGCGCTCCCTGCCTCTTCCTGCAAGGGGCCAGCGGCGAACTCGGACCACGCGAAGGCTTCGTCGGCGACACCGCCGTGGCCGACCGCAACGGTCGCCAACTCGGTCACGCTGCGCTGGCTGCCCTCACCGCGCTTCCAGTTGCCGGAACGACCTTCGTGTATGACGGTCTCGTTGTCTCCGGGGCCACGCTTGGCTCATGGAAACATCAGCCCATCGACCCCTCATCGAAAGCCACGTGGAAGCTCCAGCGCTGGCATGAACCTTTGAACTACCGCCCCGGCCAGCCCACGGCCGAACAAGTCCAAAACGACCTCGCCGACCTTCAACGTCAGGAAGCCTCCGCCCGTGCAGCCGGCGATCAAATCCACGCCGCCGAGCTGCGGGCCCTGACCGAACGCAAAAACCGCCTCCTGCACCGGCTCCACCAGCTTCCGCCCGGCGACACCTACCCGCTGCAGGTCGTGTTCTGGCGCATGGGCGACGCCATCTGGATCGGCGTGCAGGGGGAAAGCTACAGCCTGCTTCAGACCGAGCTCCGCCGCCGCTTCCCCGACAAGGTCATCCTCGTCGCCAGCATCGCCGCCGACTGGGGAGCCTCCTACCTTCCGCCCAACGAGCTTTACGACAGCGGCATCTACCAGGAAAGCATCGCGATTGTCGCTGCAGGCAGCCTGGAGAAGTTGATCGAGGCAATAGCCCACAAGATTCCCACATGAGCCCGCCTGACACTTGGAACCGACCCTGTTTCAAAACCGTGGCAGGCAATCCATTTCCATTTCATATGCAGCTTGGCGAAGCAGCGGTTGAGATTCCATGGTCCGCATCTCGCCACAATGTCGATGTTCGACAGCTTTGAAGCCCGCAGAGACCCAGTCATACACTCCAGCCACCCATGAAGATCACCGCCATCGAAGCCCTTGTCTGCCACGCCCGGATGCGCAACTGGGTGTTTGTCAAAGTCGTCACCGACCAGCCGGGCCTCATCGGCTGGGGCGAGGCGACGCTGGAGTGGCACACGCGCAGCATCGTCGGCGCCATCGAGGACATGTCGCACCTGCTCGTGGGCGAGGACCCGACGCGGGTCGAATACCTGTGGCAGATGATGTACCGCCAGCATTTCTGGCACGGTCACGGCATCGTGCGCGCCACGGCCATCGCGGGCATCGACCTCGCGCTGTGGGACATTGTCGGCAAAGTGGCGAACATGCCGCTCTCCAAGGTCTTTGGCGGGCCGGTGCGGGACTATGTCCGCACCTACTGCCACCTCGGCGGCGGGAAGATGGAGGATTTTTATCAGACTCCCGCCGACAACGCGAAACGCTTCGCCGAGCTCGCCCAGGCCGCCGTCGCAGACGGTTACACCGCCTTCAAGAGCATGGCGGTGCCGAGCACGATGCCCATCGAGGGCATGAAGCCGGTACGCGCCGCGGCGGCGGCGGTCGCCGCGATGCGCGAGGCCGTGGGGCCGGACATCGACATCATGGTGGACTGCCACGCACGGCCCTCACCGGCCAT
>JBIJBP010000046.1:0-34577 GCA_044345155.1 Prosthecobacter sp.
CCCACACTTTCCCCTGCACGCCCTGCCGGAGGACATCGCCAGGTACCGTGACCGTTATCTCGACGGCTGGGAGAAGATGCGCGAGACCCGCTTCGCGCGGCAGAAAAAGATGGGCATCACCCAAACCACCCTTTCCGCCCTCGAACGCGAAGTCGGCCCGCCCTACGCCTTTCCAGATGCCCTGGAGAAGCTCGGCCCGGGCGAGGTGAACCGCCCCCTGCCCTGGGACGATCTCCCCCAGGAACAGCGCCGGTTCCAGGCCGCCAAGATGGCCGTTCACGCCGCCATGGTCGACCGCATGGACCAGGAGATCGGGCGCATTCTCGACCAGCTCAAGACGATGGGAGCCTTTGAAAACACCCTCATCTTCTTCGCCTCGGACAACGGCGCCAGCGCCGAGATCATGGTGCGCAACGGCGGCCATGACCCGGCCGCACCCATGGGAAGCGCCGCCAGCTATCTCTGCCTCGGCCCGGGCTTCTCCAGCGCCTGCAACACCCCTCACCGCCGCCACAAGACCTGGGTTCACGAAGGAGGCATCAGCACACCCCTTGTCGTTCACTGGCCCGCCGGCATCACCGCCAGGGGCGAACTCCGCCACAGCCCGGCCCATGTGGTCGACTTCGTCCCCACGGTTCTCGACCTCCTCGGCATCCAGAAGCCCCGTGACTGGAACGGCGAACCCATCCCGGAAGCCCCCGGCAAGAGCCTCGTGCCAGCCTTTGCCAAAGACCAGACCATCAGACGTGACTCCCTCTGGTGGCTGCATGAAGGCAACCGCGCCATCCTCGTCGGTGACTGGAAGCTGGTCGCTGCCAGAGGTGACGCCTGGTCTCTCTACGACCTCCGAACCGACCGTGCCGAGCAGCATGACCTCGCGGCGCAGATGCCCGAAAAGGTGCAGGAACTCTCCGCGCTCTGGCAGAAGCAGACCGACGACTTCACCGCCCTGGCAAGGCAGACTCTCGCCGAACAGCCCAAGGGCAAGGCAAAGGCCAGGGCGAAAAAGGCGAGGAAATGACAGCCCTCGTGCCGGACCACTCCTAACCAAGTTTGAATTCAAACCACAGCCCAGGCATGAACCCCGCCCTCATTCTCTGCGCCCTGGCAGCCCTGGCGTCAGCACAGGCATCGCCCAACATCGTGTTCATCTATGCCGACGACCTTGGCTTCGGCGACCTCGCCTGCCACGGCCATCCTCGCATCCAGACGCCAAACCTTGACCGGCTTGCCCGTGAAGGCACGGACTTCCAGAGCTTCACCGTCGTCAGCCCCGTCTGCTCACCAAGCCGCACCGGCATCGTGACTGGCCAGTTCCCCTCCCGCTGGGGCGTGCACCAGCACTTCGCCACGCATGAGCAAAATGTGGCCCGCAACATGCCGGACTGGCTTGATCCCAGCGCCCCTCTCCTCCCCCGGGTGTTGAAGCAGGCGGGCTACAGGACCGCCCACTTCGGCAAGTGGCATCTGTCGGGCGGAGCCATCGAAGGTGCCCCCCTGCCCGCGGCCTATGGATATGATGCAGCAGCCGTCTGGACCGGCCCCGGTGCGCATGTTTTCGATGGAACGGGCTACGGGCTCAAAATGGGAGACGCCTCGGCACACGACCAGCACGCCGCCTCCTGGATCAGCACCGCCGCCACGGATCACGCGCTTCGCTTCATCCGTGAATCTGGCGGCACTCCCTTTTATCTCAACCTTTGGCTGCACGAAACCCATCACCTCGTCTCCGCCACCGAGGATGACAAGAAACCCTATCCGGATGTACCGGAGCCACAGCGAACCTATTATGCGGCAGTGACGAGGGCCGACAGGCAGGTCGGCCGAGTGCTTGCCCTGCTGGATGAACTGGACATCGCCCGCAGCACCCTGGTCATGTTCTCCAGCGACAACGGACCTGAGAACAGCCACACCCAGCCCGGGCAGAAGTTTTACTTCAGCCAGGGGAGCGCCGGCGGCCTGCGCGGCCGCAAACGCAGCCTGCTCATGGGCGGACTGAACGTCCCCTTCCTCGTTCGCTGGCCCGGCGTCGTTCCTGAAGGCCGCGTGGACAAGGAAACCGCCCTGGCCGGGGTCGATGTCTTCCCCACCGTCCTGGCGGCCTGCGGCGTCAGGCCCCCGGAAGGATACAAGGGCGATGGCGAAGACATGTTGCCCGCCTTCAAGGGCGAAACACAAACCCGCACCAAGCCGGTCTTCTGGTGGTGGCAGGGCGGCCACTCCGGTGACGACTGGCCGGCCTTTGCCATGCGCGACGGCCGACGAGTTCTCATCCTGGATGAAACGAAGAAACGCGCTGAGCTCTATGACGTCATCGCCGACCGCACCCAGTCCGGCAATCTGGCCGAGGCCCGGCCGGAAGTGGTGAAAACCATGAGCGAAGCCATCGACGCATGGCTGGCAACACTGCCCAGGGCCGTCAACCCGGCCCTTCAGGCAAAGGCGGCTTCCAAACCATCCAGGCCTGCGGCAGTCCGGACGACACCCGTCACTGCCGAGACCCGCAGGCGGGCCTTCAAGAACTGGGACAAGGACAAGAACGGTGTCCTCACGCTTGAAGAATACCGCAACGGCCTGGCCCAGAAGGACAACGCCGAGTCGCGCTACCGCCATTTTGACAAGAACAAGGACGGCAGGCTGACCCAGGAGGAATTCACCAGCCAGCAGCCCTGACAAGCCCGCCTTCAACGGGCGGAAACCTGGAACGATCCGCCCAGACACCGCCGTTTGCACGACACTCGAAACCCGCTCATGAAACTTCTTCTCCTGCTTGCCGCCCTTCTGGCCCTTCAGCCCATGCTTTCAGCCCGGCCAAACGTCGTCATCTTTCTGGCGGATGACGCGGGCTGGGGAGACTACGGCCATTCAGGCAATAAGATGGCGGTCACGCCCAGCATCGACTCCATCGCCAGATCCGGCGTGTCCATGGACAGGTTTTTTGTTTGTCCTGTCTGCGCCCCGACCCGGGCCGAATTCCTGACCGGCAGGTATCATCCCCGGGGCGGCGTCCGCGGTGTCTCCACCGGCCAGGAGCGCCTGGACCTCGGCGAAAAAACCCTGGCAGACGCTTTCAAGGCCGCAGGCTACTCAACTGGCTGCTTTGGCAAATGGCACAACGGCAGCCAGTGGCCCTATCACCCGATGGCACGTGGCTTTGACGAATACTTCGGCCATACCTCCGGCCACTGGGGCGAGTATTTCGACGCCCCGCTGGAGCAGGACGGTCGCATGATCCGCACCCAGGGTTACATCGTCGATGTCTGCACGGACCGCGCATTGAACTTCATCGACCGCAACAAGGACTCTCCCTTCCTCTGCTATATCCCCTTCACCACGCCCCACTCCCCCTGGGCGGCACCGGAGGCAAACTGGAGGAAGTTCAAGGACATGCCCGTCACCCAGAAGGCGACGCTCGCCGACCAGGAGGTGGCGGATGAAACCCGCTGCGCCCTAGCCATGCTAGAAAACCAGGACATGAATGTCGGACGTGTCCTTTCCCGCCTGAAGCAGTACGGACTCGAAGACAACACCATCGTCGTCTATTTCTCCGACAACGGACCGAACAGCAACCGCTGGACCGGCGGCATGAAGGGCAAGAAGGGCACCACCGATGAAGGCGGCGTGCGCTCCGTCTGCTACATCCGCTGGCCCGCAAGGCTTCCTGCAGGTCACACGGTCACCCAGATCAGCGGTGCCATCGACCTCCTGCCCACCCTGACCTCCCTGGCGGAGGTCAAACGCGTCGGCGACAAACCGCTCGACGGCCGTGACCTCTCTCCGCTTCTGACCAGGCAGAAGGTCGAATGGCCGGATCGCATGATCTTCTCGACCTGGGCCATGAATGCCAGCGTGCGCACCCAGACCCACCGCCTCGACAACACTGGCATGCTTTATGACATGGTCGCCGATCCAGGCCAGACCAAGCCCGTCAATGACCAGGCCCCTGAACTGGCCGCGACCCTTGCAGCCGCCATCCAAAGCTGGCGTCAGGAAATGTTCGGAACCTCCGAAGGACCAAAGCCCAAGACCAAGTCAGGCAAAAAGAAAGGTGGCGATGCCAATGCCGTGGATCCACGTCCCATACCTGTCGGCTACCGCGAGTTCCCCATCACCATGCTGCCCGCACGGGATGGAGAACCACGCGGCGGAGTTCAACGCAGCAGCGGAGCCCCCAACTGCTCCTACTTTGTCAACTGGACGGCCAGGGATGACAGCATGGTCTGGCTGCTCGATGTGCACACCGCAGGCAGGTATGAGGTCACCCTCGACTACACCTGCAAGCTTCCCGATGCCGGATCGCTCATCGAAATCAGCTTCAAGGAGTCAAGGCTGAGCGGCCGGGTGGAGCCGGGCTGGGATCCGCCTCTGAACACCAACCAGGACACCCTGCCCAGGCCTCATGGCGAAAGCCAGATGAAGGAGTTTCACCCCCTGAAGCTGGGCGAAATCACCCTGCCTTCCGGCCAGGCCCCGCTGACCCTCCGGGCCCTGGAGATTCCAGGCGCCTCAGTCATGGATGTCCGACGGGTCACGCTCACCCTGCTGCCATGAGCCTCGGCTACTGGCGCTGGTTCCAGTAGATCTTCAGGTTCTTGGTGGCACGCCCGGCGGCCACGATGTCCACATCACGGTCGCCATCCAGGTCCGCCCCCATGGCATCCTCACAGGCCATGGTGTTGTCATCCAGCAGATGCTGCTGCCAGCCGCCGCCATCCTCCTTGGTGGTGTAGAAAAGCTTCACTCCCACCCGGCTGCCCAGCTTGTGATGCGCCCTCCAGCCGACAACGATCTGCCGGTTGTTCAAACCCAGCAGGTCATGGCAGGCAACCGCATGCCCGTCGACCAGCGAGTCATCCAGCACACGACGCTGCCAGAGTCCGTCCTTGGGGCCATTGGCAGGTGGTGTGTAGATCACCACCTGGTTGCCATGCATGGGTTCAATCGTCGCCACATAAGGCTGTCCCCCGGCAAAGGCCCCCCAGCGCACCTCCCCGGCCCCTTGCAGGCCCGGCTGGTCATGCCTGCTGATCCAGCGTGAACGCCACCCTGCCTCGGAAGGGTCCAGCCTCAGGACACCTTCCTTGCCACAAAGCAGCAGGGATTCAGCCTCGGCCGAGGAACCCGCCGGCACAATGTCCAGATTGTGCGTCATGTGCATGGCATCCGTGACCAGGCTGGTGTTCCAGGGCTGGCTGGCATCCTCAGGCTTGTGATAGGCCAGCACTCGCACCCCGGCCCCTTCACCGTTCTTGTTACCCCGCCCATGCAGCGGCACCACGACGAGATCGTAGCGTCCCGCTTGATTGCGAACCCACTTCATCCGATGCGTCGTGGGTTCATGAGTCAGCTTCACCGGACTCCAGCGCTGGGTCCGGTCCGCCGGGGGCATCAGGTAAAAAACCGCACCGCTCCCCACGGTGTCCCCGGGATTCCACTCGGCCCCGATGGCGATTTCGCACCTGCCGTCACCATCAATGTCACGCGCAGCGATGCAGACATGGTCCTTCTCCGTCAGTTTCTCGACGATGACATGCTTCTGCCAGGACGGATTCTGGTACCAGACGATCGCATCCTTGTCACACAGCAGGATGTCATTTCGGGCATCACCATTGACATCCGCAATCGCAAGCCCGTAGCCAATTCCAACATTGGAATCGATCTCCTGGGCCCTGAAGCCGGGGGTCACGTCGGCGGCTGCGGAGATGGAGGCGAGAAGAAGGGCAAGGCAGGATCGTTGCATGGCGGACAAAAATCCTGCCGGAATCGCCAGCGAAGGCGAGAAAAGTTTTCCAGCCAGCTTAAAGATTGACTTTGTAATCACAAGAAGGGTATTCTTTTCGAGCAAAAAACAGGTGAATGCTTGTCTCATCAAGCAGACCTCACTCCCATTCCATGCCCCCCCTTTTCTCACCTAACCAATCACGCTCAAAATTCCTGAGCAGGGCATGCGTGACTTTTTTAGCCAGCCTTTCACTTGCCGTCCTCGCTGCTCCTCCGGCGGCCCCTTCCGTGACCCTGGTGGACTTTTCAAAGGCTGGCATCGATTCGGCTGGCCTGATCTACGTCGGCAGCAGGCAGTCCTACGTGGTGCAGTGGCAGGACAACTCGGTTGATGAGGAGGGGTTTGAGATCAGGATGAAGGGGCCCGAGGGCGCAGCCTTTACGGCTGGACGCGCAGCTGCCAACAGCACCCAGGCCCTGATCACTCCTGTCAGTGCATTGGAGGCTGGCAAGGCCGTTCAATTTCAGGTCGTTGCATGGAAGTACAACGGTTCAAAAATCGAGACAAGCACCTCACCTGCTTTCAATTTCACCATTCCTGAAGGCACCGCCTCGGATCTCACATCCCCGGGTTCCCCTGCCGTGAGCAACATCAATGACGGCATTGTCCGTTTGAGCTGGGTGGACCGCAGCAATTCGGAACTCTATCACCAGGTTGACTTCCGTGAAGTCAAGAATCCGGCTGTGGAATTCCAAACCCTGGGCTTCACCAATCTCTCCGGAAAAAACTTCACCAGCCAGTCAACCAGCAACCCTGTCAGCCATCAGTTCAGGGCCAGGCTGATACCAGGAACCCACTACGAGTTCCGGGTGCGTGCCACAAGACAGGCAAATGTCGGCACCTCCAGCGCTTCCGGCTGGTCCAACATCGTCCCGCTACAGGTTCCCGCACTCACTTCCCCCACCCAGCTGAGCGCCACCAACCTGCAGGAAAACGCCCTGCGCCTGAACTGGCTCGACAACTCCACCAATGAAACCGGTTACGAAATTCAGTACCGGGACGCGGATTCGACTAACGAGGACGCATTCATCGTTTTTTCAACTGCGGCTGAAGATGCCAACAGCGCACAATTTTTCGTGCCGCAGGGAGCCTCCTACGACTGGCGCGTGGTGGCTGTTTACTCTTACACACCTTCCGGCAGCACCACGGCGACCACCCTGCGCAGCGCCCCTTCAAACATCGTCTCCAGCAACGGCTACTTTGCCGCCCCCACGGAGCTGACCGCCAGCACCTCGGGCATGGCGCGCACGGCTGACCTGGCCTGGAAGGACAACTCCACCACCGAAGTCGGCTTCAATGTCTACACACGCCCCCAGGGAACCGAAGACTGGTTCTTCGCCAGGGCGGTCAGGGAGAACGTCACCAAGGTGAGTGTAAACTCAAGACAGGATGGCGAGGATGCCGACGGAAAACCCGTGTTTGTCTCCCTCGAAGCCGGCACGCTCCATGAATTCGTAGTCAGGGCCGTGGGCAGCAATGAAACGACGTTTTCCGCTGAAAGCAACACCGCCACAGCCACGGTGATTGATGGATTCACCAGCAGGAACCACCACCCCGGCCAGGTGGGTGTGTCTTTTTCCTATCAGGCGGCCACCTCCAATTCCGGAAACCGCACCAGCTGGAACATCAGCGGCATGCCCTCCGGCCTGGCCTTTGATCAGGGCACGGGCATCCTCAAAGGCACTCCGACCACCCACGGCGTCTTCCACTGCACGATGACCGCCAGCTTTGTCGACGCCCCGACCGCCTCCGCCCCCCTGACCCTGAGAATCCTGAAAACAGCGACTTCCCCGTCCGTAGTGCCCGGAAAGCTTCCCAACCTTTTCCTGGGCATCGGCGCCAAGCTTCGCATCCCCCTTTCTGACAAGTTCGTGGACGCCGATGCCGAGTCCGGTGTCCGCCTGGAAACCACCAAGGGCAACATCGACATCCAGCTCTTTCCCAGCCTCGCCCCCAATGCCGTGGCCAACTTCCTGTCCTATGTCGAGTCAGGCGATTACAACAATGTGGTCTTCCACCGCCTTGCCAGCGGCTTCGTCCTCCAGGGTGGCAGCATGAGGGCGGCCGCGATCCCGCGCTCCTTCTCAGGCGTTGCCCAGCGCCCCTCCCCCGTCAATGAACCTGGCATCAGCAACGTGCGTGGCACCCTGGCCGCCGCCAAACTTGGCGCACGGACCTCCTTTGCCGCCCTTCCCTCCGGCACGGTCGCCAGGGATGAACAGTTCGGCTACGTAGGCAACCCCGACAGCGCGACCACGGATTTTTTCTTCAACCTCGTCAACAACGCGGAAAACCTGGACAACCAAAACGGCGGATTCACCGCCTTTGGTCGCCTGAGCAACGCCGCCATGAGCGTGGTGGACTCAATCGCCGCACTGCCTGCGGGAACTTATCAGAACACCAACAGCGGAACGTCCTACTCACCCAGCCTCGACAAGCGGGTCGTTGTCGATGGCTCCCTGACTCCTCTTTCCGGGATCCCCATGAACGCGACCACCGCCCCCGCCGACATGGACATCAACAAGACCATCCAGATCAAGAAGGCTTACCTTGTGCCCTCCATCCGTTATGTCGTGAACTCCAATCCAACAGGCATCGTCCGCGCTGAAATCGATGGCAATGACCTCCTCCTCACCGGCCTGATCCGCGGTCTGACATCGGTGACCGTCATCGCCGTCGACCTCGACAACCGCTCCTCCAGCCAGAGCTTCACCGTGGAGACGCGCAGCGGCTATGCGCCGGCCGCCATCACCAGGCATCCCGTTTCAACAGCCGTGCTCCAGGGTACCAAGGCCACGTTCACCGTTACCGCAACCGGGGCCGAGCTTCAGTATCAGTGGCGTAGGAACGGACAGAACGTCGGCACCAACAGCAAGACCCTCGTGATCGAAAACGTCCAGCCGGCTGACGCTGGAAGCTACGACGTCGTGGTCAGCAACGGCAGTGCCACGAGGATCAGCGCACCAGCCCGTCTAGACATTCGAATCCTCCCCACAGTCGGCGCTCTGGAGGTGTTCAAGGTGGTTGAGGCTGGCAGCCCGCTCACACTTCAAGTCTCTCATGTCACCGGAGCACCGGCCCCTTCCATTTTGTGGAAAAAAGGCGCTGCCGCAGTCGCTGGACAGACCACCCCCACCTTGAACATCAAATCCGCCAAGCTTGCGGATGCAGGCGTTTACACGGCCACAGCCTCCAACAGCATCGGCAAGTCCGCCCCCAGCAATGAATCCAGGGTTTTTGTCGTGGACAAGTCCACGAGGACAGTGGTCCAGAAGCAGGGCGCCGTGGCGATGCTGAAGGCGGAGGCCGCAGGCCCGGACATCCAGTATCAGTGGCGGAAGGCTGGGGTCAACATCCTCACCAACAGGGAGAGGTTTTCAGGAGTTCAGACGCCGTCCATGAGCATCAGCGCTTGCACGGCCGAGGACATTGACCAGTACGACTGTGTCATCACCCTGCCCGACGGACTGGGCACCATGACCACCGGTGTCACCCAACTGCTCTGCGTCACCCATCCCGTGCTTCCGGCACTGACAGGCATCAATGCGCCGCCCCCAGCCTACATCGGCATCGAATACCGCTGGACTCTGCCTTATTCCAAGTTCGACATCCACACCCCTTCACGCTTCACCCTGTCCGGCCTGCCTCCTGGCATGAAGTTTGACACCCTCACCGGCGTCATCAGCGGACGCCCCACGAAGGCTGGAACCTACAGGTTGTCAGCCACAGCCTCCAATCTGGCAGGTATAAGTGCGCCAGCAGCTCAGGGAGACCTGGTAGTCACCGCGCTGCCGCCCACCAGCACCGGCATCTTTGCAGGCACCGTCGGTGCCTCCGATGCCTTGAATGGCAGCAAGGGTGGACGGTTCGACCTTGTCATCAGCGAAACCGGCACCTACACGGCCAAGATGATCCTGGGAACAGAGGTGCTTTCTGCGGCCGGTGCCCTTGGTATCGGGCTCGGCCTGTCAAATCCCTCAGGCCTCAGCTATCAAAGCCTGGTCAAGTTCACTCGCAAGAACAAGACCGCACTAACGCTCAGCTTCGAAACCGACTCGACCTATGGTTACATCACAGGCATCCTGAGCGACGGCACCAGTTCCATCGGCATCAGCGGCTTCCGTTTGCCCTGGCATGCCACCTGGAACCCATGCCCCTATGGATCATCCCCGACCCAGGTCATCTACAACATGGCCATCGACCTTTCTTCCGAGGATGACATTGGCGACTCAGCCATCCCTCAGGGCAGCGGCTTTCTCTCCATGAAGGTCGACAGCAAGGGGCTCGGCGCCATTGCAGGCAAGCTGTCCGATGGAACCAGCATCACCTCAAGCTCCCTGCTCGGGCCCGGGGGCGAGGCCATGCTCTTCACCATGCTGTATAAAAACACGGGTTCCATCCTGGCCCGTCTGGACATCGGTGACAATGTCCTTACCAGCAGCGAGGGAGCCAAGCTCAGGGTGAATGGTCAGGCACGCTGGAACAAGTCTGTTCAGCCCGGCACCGAACGAAACTACCAGGGTGGCTTTCCGGAGGTCTTCCTCAGCATCCTAGGAACCATCTATGTGCGCCCGGGGACGGGCAAGATCGTCATGGGCCTCCCCAACGCGCCCGCAAATGCCGAAGTGAAATTCACCCAGGGCGGCGTCGGCACCGCCTCGCGCGTGCCTGACCGCACGGTCCGCATCAGCACAGCCCAGGCTGTAAGCTACCCGACCAACAACGATGCCAAGACATCCCTGTCCATCAATGCCACCACCGGCGCCTTCAGCGGCAGGTTTGAACTCAAGGACGGCTTGAATAACGAGGTGCGCAGCGTCGCCTATCAGGGAATCATCATTCCCACCATTCCCGCCACCCCGGAAATCAAGAACAGCAGCGGCACGGTGCTCGCCAGTGAAATTCCCGGCTCGCCCGGACGCGGGGCGGGTTACTTCCTGCTGCCCGAACTTAAGACAAGCGCAAGCACCCAGAAGATCAACTCAGGCATTGTCCTCCTCCGGGGCATTCCGATCACCATCACAACCCAGCCTGTTTCTCAGACAGTCAATCCTGGCGGCCCTGTCTCATTCACGGTTGCCGTCGCTGGCTCAAGCCAGGGCGTCGTCACTTATCAGTGGCGCAAGAATGGCGCCTCCATCTTCGATGCCACCTCCGCCACCCTTTACCTGACCAGCGTCACCAAGGCCAATGACGAAGGCACCTACGACTGTGTCATCACCAATGGCTCAAGCGTCGTCACCTCCTCGTCGGCGACCCTGAGCATCAACACGCCGGTCACCACCGTCACTGCCTCTCGGTCCCCCGCCGGAACCACGCTCGCCACAGGCACCAAGGTCACCTTCACCGCCACAGCGAACGGCACCTCGCCTCAATATCAATGGAGGCTCAACGGCAGCAACATCACCGGTGCCAATTCATCGACCTACGTCATCGACTCGCTCACCCTGGATCATGCCGGATCCTACACCGTCGCCGTGACCAATGTCGTGACCTCCGCGGAGATCGTGTCAACCGCCGTTCCTCTTGCCGTCGCCCAGCCGGTCACCATCACTACGGTCGGCCGTACACCATCGGATGTAGATGTTGCCCCGGGTTCACCCGTCACCTTCTCCGTCACGGTCACAGGTTCCTCACAGAACCTAGCCTACCAATGGCGCAAGGGCACCATCGCCATCCCTGGCGCAACGGGGCCTGATTACACAATTGACTCAGCAGACACCTCCCATGTCGGAGGCTATGACGTAGTCGTCAAAAACATCGTCACCACCGGAGGCGTGCTGAGCAACACCATCTTCCTTGGAGTCCTGGCGCCTGTGACGAGCGTGACCCTGAGCCGTTCTCCGGCCGCTTCCGCCGTGGCCAACGGGACTAAGGTCACGTTCACGGCGGCCACCAACGGCAGCTCTCCCGTGTATCAGTGGAGAAAAGATGGAAACCTCATCGACGGAGCAAGCTCCAGCACCCTGGTGATCAACTCGTCCGCAGAAGGGGACAGCGGCACCTACAGCGTCACCGTCACCAACAGCCTTACACCTGCTGGAGTGACTTCCTCCGGCGTCCCCCTGGTCGTGGCCGCTCCCGTCAACATCACCAGCGTGGGCCGCACACCGGGGAGCGCCTCCCTGCCCGCAGGAAGCGAGGTGACCTTCGCCGTCTTTGTCACAGGCTCCACGCAAAACCTCACCTATCAGTGGCGCAAGGACGGCTCCGCCGTTCCCGACGCAACCGGCCCCAGCCTCGTCATCTCCTCGGCATCCGAGGAGGATGAGGGAAGCTATGACGTCGTGGTCAAAAACATTGTCTCCACCAGCGGTGTCACCAGTTCCGCAGTGCCGCTGGTGATTGATTGACCAAGTTCTCCCAACCTCTTTTTCCTAAACTCGATCCCGTGACCTCTGCATGCCTGATTCAGGCATGTCCTCTTTCATATTTCACCATCCGCCCCTGACATGAACACCCCACTTCCGGCGGCACGCCCCATCCCCTTCCTGCTGCTCCTCCTGACCGGCCTGTTCCATTTGATGACAGGAGATGCCGCAGCCGTTCCTCCTGCGGCACCGTCCGACGGACATGTGGAGTTCACCCGTTATGGCTTCCCCTACAACAACACCGAGAACGCTCCAAACAGCAGCTGGTATTCATTCAATCTGACCTGGAAGGACAACGCCATTGATGAAGATGGCTACCAGGTCTTCGTCCGATTTGGGTCAAACGGCCCTTTTTATCCAGTGAGCCAGATGGCCCCCAATTCCACCTCAATCAGGGTTTCCACCGGCATTCCCAGCACGGGCCCCGGCACTCCGATTCACTTCCAGGTTGTCCCCTGGAAGTTCAATGGTTCCACGACGGAGGCCAACCCCTACATCATCGCTTCATCCATTCCAGCTCCCGACGGCAAGTCGGCCCTGGCGCCGCCGGACGGTCTGACCGCCACCAGCCTGGATCTCGACCCTTCGCCAACTGGTTTTCTGGCCGACGACGGCCAGGTGGTCCTCACTTGGAACGACAAGTCCTCCCAGGAGCTTCACTATGCCATCGAGATGCGCGAATTCACCGGCACCGACGGTGCATGGACGTTCATCGGCGTTGTTCCGTTCAACACCACGACTACCACCCTTTCCAACCGCACCATCCTGCCAAGCTCCACCGCCACCCAGATCAACAGGCTGCAACTTGTTCCAGGCAAGACCTATGAATTCAAGGTCCGAACCGGACGAGGCTACCTTTCCGGCGTGCCGAACTTCAGCGAAGGGGCCAATACCAGCAACCCGGCCCAGACCACTGCCCCCCACTTCACCGTTCCCGCCCTGCGCGCTCCCAGCGACATCTCCGCAGCCGCCAACGGCGAATCCATGATCACGCTGTCCTGGAAGGACAACTCCAGCAATGAAACCGGCTACGAAGTCCAGTATCGCACGATAGGCGACACCGCCCCTCCCTGGGAAACCCTTGGCACCCTGGGGGAGAATGTCACCAGCGTGAATGTCCCCGTGCCCCAGAAGGCCACGGCCGAGTTCCAAGTCCGTGCCGTCTACAAATACCGCGCAGCCGGAGCGAGCTCTGACACGATACTCTATTCGGACTTCTCCCTCTCACCTGTCACCACCGGCACTGCGGATTTCAAGGCCCCAGGCAGTCTGACAGCCTCGACATCCGGGGTGGCTCGTACCATCGACCTCACCTGGACTGACAACTCCTCCACCGAACAGGGCTTCAACATCTATTGCCGCCCGGCAGGAACCAATGGTGACTTCAACTTCTGCCGGGCGCTCCCGTCAAACGTCACCCAGGTCAGCGTTGACTCCTACACCACCGGCAACCCCCTCACGGCCAACCCTCCGACAACCCAGGATCCTGGTGGCACACTCACCTTCACCCCATTCACGGCGGGAAACGCCTACGAGTTCGTGATCAGGGCCGTCGGTTCCAACGAGTCCTCTGTCTTTTCCCTCGACAGCAACACGGCTGTTGCAACGGCGAGGGATGGTTTCACAAGCCGGCTCTACCAGCCTATTACACAGGGCCAGGAATTCACCCACACCGTCACCTTGTCCAACCAGGCCTCTGTCAGCCCCTTCACGGCCACGGGCCTGCCACCAGGACTTTCCTTCAACGCCAGTAATGGCCGGATTAGCGGCACCCCCACGGAATCAGGCTATTTTCCCATCACATTGAGAGCCACCTACAGCGCCGAACACACGGCCGAAGTGACTTTGATGCTGCGCGTCCTCCCTGCCCTCGGCAGCCCTCAAATGGCGGAGAACGCCGAAATCGGGGACCGCACCGTGGGCCTGAATGATCCCATGCTCATTCCCCTTAACGGACGTTTCACCGACGCCGACACCGAGTTTGCCGTCAAGATCGACACGACCAAAGGGGCCATGGACCTCGGCCTCTACTACAGCCTGGCCCCTGAAACCGTCACCAATTTCGCCAACTACGTCCTCAATGGAGACTACACCAACATGGTCTTCCACCGACTGGTGCCCGGCTTCGTCCTCCAAGGAGGCTTCCTGAAGGCGGTTGCCGCACCACGAACCTTCTCCAGAGTCACTGCAAGGCCATCCCCCCCCAACGAACCCGGCATCAGCAACCTTCGCGGCACCGTCGCCGCCGCCAAGCTGGGGGCGAGGGATTCCACCGCCTACCGGGCCGCGACCTCCTCCACCAACCCAAGGGATGACACCTATGGCTACCTGGGCAATCCCGACAGCGCGAGCATCGACTTTTTCTTCAATCTCGCCAACAACAGCACCAACCTGGACAACCAGAACGGCGGCTTCACCGCCTTCGCCAGGGTGGCAACCCCCGGCCTGACCGTCATGGATGCCATTGCCGCCCTGCCTAGAGGTTCCTACCTCAACAACAACTCCGGCAGCACCTACAATCCTGATCTCGACAAGCGCATCATCATCGACGGCAGCCTGACCCCATTCTCAGGCATTCCCATCGACGCATCCATCGTGCCAGCCGACATGGACATCACCAAGACCGTCAGGGTCAACAGCATCAGCTTCATCAACCCGGTCACCTACACGGTGGACAGCCAGGCGACGGACATCGCCACGGTCACCGTGGAAAACGGCAATCAGCTTCGTGTCACCGGCCTGACAGCGGGAACCCGCCCCGTGATCCTCACCGCCAGGGATATTGATGGCAATACGGCAACCACGAACTTCAGCATTAATGTGCAGCCGGGCTACAGGCGTCCCGTCATCACCAAGCAGCCCGTTGCCGTGGTGGCCAAGGCAGGCGCCAAGGTCACCTACAACGTCAAGGCCGTAGGTACCAGCCTGGTCTACCGCTGGCGCAAGGATGGAGAGGAAATCTCCGGCCAGACGGGAGCAGGCTCCGCCACCTATACCATCCCCTCCGTCCAGGTCTCCCAGGAGGGCCTGTATGATGTCCTCGTCTCCAATGACGCCGAGGCCGTTCTCAGCAGCCGCGTCAGGCTGGATGTCATCAAGCCTCCGGTCATCGGTGATCCTCTGCCCCACAAGCTGGTTGAAGCCGGGTCTGAACTGAAGCTGGAGGCTGACCTCGACGCTGGTTCTCCAAGCCCGTCCTTCACCTGGAAGCGCGGCATCACCACCGTCAAAAATCAGACAGGTAAAACCCTCCTCATCAATTCGGCAACACTGGCCGACGCAGGCATCTACCAGGCCTTTGCGCGAAACTCCGCCGGCACCGACACAAGCACTCAGGCCACCGTGGTCGTCATCCAGAAAACCAGCCAGCTACAAGTTGAAAAACCCGGCACCACGGTGCGCATCAACGCCCCGGCCGCCGGCCCCGACCTCCTGTATCAATGGTACAAGGACGGTGATAAGATCAACACGGGAACCGCCCGGTTCAGCGGCACCCAGGATGCCGTGCTGGTCATAGAATCCGCCGATCCAACCCAGGATGTCGGCGCTTACACCTGCGAGATCCAGGCTCCCGAAGGACTCGGAACCCACATGTCAGGCGAAGTCCAGCTGGCCCTTTCCAACAAGCCCATCCTCAACCCCCTGACCGGAGCTTATGCCTTGCGCGACGGAATTGTCGGTAACGGCTACCAATATTATCTCCCCTATGACCGCACCGCCAACAACAACGCCAGCAGCTACACGATCACCGGCCTGCCACCGGGGCTGACCTATGACAAGAACAGCGGCCTCATCTTCGGCCGCCCGACCAAGGCAGGCAGCTTTAACATTCGTGCCACGGCGGCCAACAAGGCAGGCACCAGCGACCCGGTCACGGGGGTTCTGCGCATTTACCCGCTGGGGGCAGGCCTCTGCGGCACCTTTGCCGCCAACGTGTCTCCTTCCACCGCCCTGAATGACAACAAGGGCGGACGCATCCAGGTCACCGTGACTGACAACGGATCGTTCAGCGGCAGCCTTCAGATGGGCAAAGACTCCTACAACCTCAAGGGCACCCTGGTGATTTATGACACCGTCACGGATTCCAACGGCAACTCCTACATCGCCTACGCCGGACTTATCCAACTTCCCCGCAAGGGTCTGCCCAGCCTCAATCTCATCGTCCAGATCGTCGAGGGGACCAACAGCTTCAGCGGCAGCATCTATGACAGCTCAAGCACGGCCGCCTTCAGCGGACACCGCCTGATCTGGGACCGTACCCGCCGCCCGTTGAGCGGCATTGCGCAGATCTTCAACATCGCCCTTGAGCCGGAGACCTCACGAGTGGGGCAACAGGACACCCCGCAGGGGGCCGGCTACGCCAGCCTCACCCTGAATGGCTCGGGAACCACCTCGCTGGCTGGCAAGCTTGCCGATGGCACCACCCTCACCTCAAGTTCCTTCGCCAGCCAGACCCTCGCTGTCGAAAACGAAGCCCAGACCCACACGCGCCTGGAGATTCAGACCGACTTCTTCCTGCGCCTGAACAAGGGCACGGCATCGTTGATGCCATCCTTGAAGCTGGTTCTGAACAGCACCAGCCGGCAAAACCTGACCGGCCAGTCCTTCAATCGGGTGGAAGGCCTGGCTCGCTGGATCAAGGCCCTCCAGCCGGCTTCGGAACGCGCCTACCAGTCCGGCTTCAGCGCCACAACCCTGAGCGCCAAAGGCGCATTGTACGTCCCCCCAGGCACCAACCGGATTGTCATGGGCCTGCCCAACGTCGCAGGCAACGCCATCCTTGATTTCAGCGAAGGGGGGCTTGCCTCCGTCACGCCAAATCCTGACATTCCTTCCTTCCGCATCAACTCCGCCCATGTTGGCACCATCAATGATCCTAATCCAGCCGATGTAAGCTTCAGCGTCACTCCATCCACAGGGTTGTTCCGGGGAAGCTTCAAGCTTTCAGACTCGCGGAAAGTGGGCTTCGAAGGGCTCTGCATCAACGACAGCATTTCAGACCCGGAGTATGGCAGCTCCTACCGCCCCCCTTCGGGAGCAGGCTTTTTCCTGCTGCCAGGAACCACGCCTTCCCTCTCGAAGTCGGCCATCCTTTCAGGCATGGTTTCCCTCAAGGCTCCAACGATCACCTTCACCACGCAGCCAGTTTCCCAGATCGTTGACGAATCAACCATCGGCACGAGTGTCACTGTCAGCTTTACCGCCACCGCCACAGGCCTTCCAGGCATTGTTTATCAATGGTACCGCAATGGCGAGTTGATCACGGCTGCCACCAGCCAGACTTACACGATCGTGGGCGTCGGTGCCGCCCATGTCGGCTCCTATGTCTGCGTCGCCAGTTCCGGCGTGCTGCAGACAGCAAGCAACACCGCAACGCTGAGCCTGAAGACCCCCGTAACCTCGGTGACCATCGCCCGCAGCCCCACAGACGCAAGCGTCTCCGCAGGAACGGCCGTCACCTACACCGCATCTGCAACAGGCTCCGAAGAGATCTTCTATCAGTGGTACCTAGGAACCACCGCCATCGAAGGCGCCACCGGTAAAACCTACACCTTCGTGGCACAGACCGCCAACGCAGGGGCCTACAAGGTCAGGGCACGAAATGCCAAGAACACCTCTCCCGTCGAGAGTGAACCCGACAACCTGAGTGTCATCGAGCCTGTGACAGTCGTGACAGCCACCCGCACCCCGGCCAACACCGCCCTCCGGCCTGAGACAAGCGTCACCTTCGAGGCAACCGCCAATGGCACGGGCACCAAGGTCTATCAGTGGTACAAGGGTACCGACCTGATTACTGGAGCCACCTCAAGCACTTACTACATCGCCAGCCTGAGCAACTCTGACGCTGGAAGCTATCACTGCGAAGTGAAAAACGAGGTCAATGGCAACCCTGTTTCCAGCAATGATGTGGGACTCGAAATCCGTGACCTGATCTATAACGTGGTGGCCTCTCGTGAGCCATTGGATGAATACGTTGCCGTCGGAACAGCGACCGTCACCTTCGGCGTCGATGCCTTGGGCGGCGGCATCCGGACTTACACCTGGAAGAAAGGTGGACAGGCTGTCTCCGGAGGCAACTCGCAGTTCCTCACACTCAATAACGTCACAACCGCTGATTCAGGAATCTATGTCTGCCATGTAAGCAGTGACCTTGACCCTGAAGGCATGGACAGCAATCCGGTGCAGCTGCTGGTGATTGAACCGGTGACTACCGCCACACTGACCCTCCAGTCACCCGCAGTCACCACCGTCGCGCCCAATACGACCCTCACCTTCGATGTCGATTCGGACGGCGGAGGTACTAAGACGTACATCCTCAGGCGCGACAATGTCGAAATCAAGACGGAGACCTCCAGCACGCTGACAACCGACGTCGGGGATGTTCCAGGCACCTATGTCTACAAGGTCCAGGTGATCAATCCGATCACCCCCGGCGGAGTGCTCACCGGCACCATCACCATCATCGTTCAAGCCCCTTGACGGGGCGCTGCGCATTTCGCAAGACTGACATCTGCATGCGATTTCATCAGGCTGTCAGCCCAGGATGGAATGCATCAGGGCAGTCTCAGGATTCCCACTCCCACCTGGCTCGCTGGAGCCCCGGTCCGATATGCATTTTGAGACAACACCTGGGGCACCCTGGCTGCTTGGTAATTGCGACTCAGCAGCGCCGCCACCGCCCCGCTGGTCAAAGCAGCCGCCTGCGAGGTGCCGCTGCCGATCACGGTCTTGCCCTCGCTGTAGGCAGACACAATGCCCACGCCGGGGGCAGAAATGAACAGCCCGTCGCCCGAATTGGAAAAATACGCCTGCCTTCCCTGCGCATCCACGGCGGCAACGCTGATGACACCGGCATAACCCGCAGGATAAGCGAGCTGCGTCACCTGCTCATTGCCTGCCGCAGCGACCACGATCACTCCCCGTGAAAATGCGTATTCAACCGCACCACGAAGCAAGGGGGAGTCAGATGAAGTTCCCAGGCTGATGTTGATCACTCGCACCCCGGCGTCAACCGCCTGCAGGATTCCCTGGGCAACAAATCCGACGTTTCCAATGCCTTCCGAATCAGCCACCCGGATGTCCAGGATCTCACTGGCAGGCGCCACTCCGCCATCCTGGCCGTTTTGTCCGGCGATCAAGGACGCCATTGCCGTGCCATGCCCGTTATAGGCCTGTCCATCCTTTACCAGATCAACGTGGGTTATCTTGACGTTCTGAAGCGAAGGATGATCCGTCACACCGGTGTCCAGCACGGCCACCTTCACTCCCTGTCCCCACCGGGCCCTGTCCACGACTCCCACCCCGAGCATCTCAAGCCCGCTGCTTTCAAAGGCGGCCAGTCCTCCCGCATTAGCCGCATCCTTGGGCGGTGGCTCCGGGGTGCCAGGCACCCAGATCAAGGAGTTGGGTCCGATGTTTTTATAGTCCGCTCCGTGTTCGACCAGCTCCTCCGCAAAGCGCGCGGCGTCCTGATATCGTACCCGTGCCGCATTCAGACGGGAGTCACTGTAAAGAACCTGGACGCCAGCTTCCCTGGCCCGCAGACGGAAGGCGGCCAGGGCCTCAGGGGAGCGGAAAGTCAGCAAAAGCTCTCCGGGAACAACCGCCTTGGAGGCGTTCAAGGCAGCCAGCTTCGATATCAGCTCTTCATGGCCTGCCTGAACCTCCGGCTCTTCCGTCAGGTCGACGGCCCCTTCGGCAGATCCTCCGGGGGATTTCCCCGGCGGCAACACCGGCGAAGGATTTGAAAATTCGGGAACGCCGGCTTCACGTCCAGCTTCGGTGGTCACAAAGGCCAGCCATCCAAGTGTCCCCAGGGACAGGAGGCAGAGGACGACGCAAAGGGTGATGACACACCGGAGCCAGGAATTCATGATTTAGATGAGTTTTAAGACCATCTGGCAAGCATCGTGTTTCATCTTCATCCGGCAAGGTGGCATTTTGAGCCTTGTCGGCATGATTCGTTCTTTTTAGCCTGTCCTTTATGTCGAGAAAACAAGAAGCCTGGGGATCACGTCTCGGAGTCATCATGGCCGTGGCCGGCAGCGCCGTCGGCCTGGGCAATTTTTTGCGCTTTCCTGGGCTGGCCGCCCAGTATGGCGGGGGGGCCTTCATGCTTGCCTATGCCATCAGCTTCCTGATCATCGGCCTGCCCATCGGCTGGGCGGAGTGGGCCATGGGCAGGCACGCAGGCAGCCTCGGCTACAACTCGGCGCCAGGGGCTTTCGCCGTCATCGTCCGCAGCCGCTGGGCAAAGTTCGCGGGCATCATCGGCGTCATCGTTCCCGTGGTGATCTACATTTACTACGTGGTCATCGAATCCTGGTGCATCGGCTACGCCTTCAATTTCTGGAGCGGCAGACTGAACCTCCAGGACTCCAGGGACGCCGTGGGATATTTTGCCTCCTTTGTCGGAGCCGGTGCCGATGCCTCCGCGCTTGAACTCAGCAGCCACAAGGCGCTGCCCTGGCTGCTCGCGGTCTTTGTCTTCAACTTCTACCTCATCTACCGGGGGCTCTCTGCCGGGATTGAAAAGATGTGCAACATCGGCATGCCGCTGCTGATCCTGCTCGCCCTCGTGATCCTGGCCCGCGTGATGACCCTCGGCGCCCCGGATCCTTCCCGCCCCCATGACAACGTCTTCAACGGCCTCGGCTACATGTGGAACCCGGGCAAGGTCCAGGTGGTCAAAACATCGCCGCTTCCTGGAGACTCTCCCAGGGAGGTGGTCGGGGCCGAGGCCGTCGCCGAAGCTGAAAAGGAGGTGACCGCCAGCTCCGGGGCCCTGAAGCTGGTCCGGCTCTCGCCCTGGTCCCAGCTCGGCAATCCCAGCCTCTGGCTCGCCGCCGCAGGCCAGATCTTCTTCAGCCTCTCCGTCGGCTTCGGCGTCATCATCGTCTACGCCAGCTACATGAAACCGAAGGATGACGTCGTCCTGAGCGGCCTGACCGCCAGCAGCGCGAACGAATTTTGCGAAGTGGCGCTCGGAGGCCTGATCACCGTGCCCGCCGCCGTCGCCTTCCTCGGTGTCGCCGGCATCGCGGGACAGGCCGGCGTGGGACTGGGCTTCAAGGTGCTGCCCCTCGTCTTCTCCAAGATGCCCGCAGGCGCGTTCTTTGGCGGGGCGTTCTTCTTCATGCTCTTCCTGGCTGCGGTGACCAGTTCCATCTCGATGCTTCAACCCGGCATCGCCTTCCTGGAAGAATCCCTTGCTGTCGGCAGGAAGGCCTCCGTGGCCATCCTTGGCCTCCTCACCACCTTTGGCACCGGCTTCGTCGTTTATTTCACCTCGGACCTGAAGGCCCTCGACACGCTCGACTTCTGGGTGGGAACCTTTCTCATCTTCCTGCTGGCAACCATCCAGGTCATCCTCTTCGGCTGGGTCTGGGGCATTGACCGGGGGTTCAAGGAGTTGAACCATGGCGCGACCTTCCCTGTTCCGCCCATCTTCAGGCCCGTCATCCGCTGGATTTGTCCAGGCTTCCTGCTGGGCATCTTCGGCCTTTGGGTTCTGAAGGAGATCCTGGGCTACGACCTTTCCACAGGCACCGAAGGCGCCGTTTCTGGCTACGTCACCGACCTCTTCGGTGACAAATCCAAACTTGCCGCGCAGCTCAGCATCGCCCTGGTGGCGGCATTCATGGTTTTCTTCGGCCTGATCACCGCCCGCAGCAGAGCCTTCCGGCGCGCCGAACAGGGCCTGCCCAAGCACGACTGATTTTTCCGCCCTGCCCGCCACTCCAAGCCTTCCCTTCCCATGACCCTCTCCGGCCTGTTAGTCATGCTCGTCTCCGTCGGCACCGTCACCATCCTCTTTGCCTGGTGTGTCTTCAAAGTGCTGACCACGCCCCAGGAAACGGAAAAGGTGCATGCTGTGGAACTCCACACGCCCGACATGAACGAGCCGGACTGAGCGTTTTCCCTCCTTGCCTTGCGGCATTCTTCGGGAGCTTCACAAGAGCGAACAAAATGCTTGCGCGCGAGCTTCCATCATCTACGATCGCGGCCCGTTTCCAAACGGGACAGATATTCCTGAGTAGCTCAGCGGTAGAGCGGGTGGCTGTTAACCACTAGGTCGTAGGTTCGAACCCTACCTCAGGAGCCAATCAGTCAAGTCGGCAGAGTAGCTCAGGGGTAGAGCAGAGGACTCATAAGCCTTTGGTCGGGAGTTCAAATCTCCCCTCTGCCACCACTGGTGGCCATGTCCAGCACCCCTGTTCACTTCACTTGGTGGCTTTGTACAATGAGGCGATCCCAAACGAGAGCCTGATGGTTTGCACGCTGCTGAAACCGCAGGAAAGCATCAGTTCCTCCATTTTGCTGCCCGAGGGGAACTTCTCAATCGAACTGCAAAGGTACTCATAAGCCGCCCTCTCGCCCGTGATCCAGCCCGCTATCCTCGGCATCACATGCTTCAAATAAAACAGGTACGCCTGCCTGATGCCGGGCAGGCTGGGCAGGGAGAAATCCAGGACGAACAAGGCTCCCCCCGGCTTCAGCACCCGATGCATCTCGCGCAATCCTCCGGGCCAGGAGGCCATGTTTCGCAGCCCAAAGGCAACCGTCACCACATCAAAGCCACCCTCAATAAAAGGCAGGTTCATGCCGTCTGCCGCCACCAACTTTTGCAGACGACGACGCTGTGCCTCACGCATCATCGGCACGGAAAAATCCGCCCCCAGCACCCAGGCCTGCGGACACGCCGCCTGAATCGTCTCCGCCAGATCACCACTGCCTGTGGCAAGGTCGAGGATGCGTGCAGGAGCCAGTTCCGCGACCAGCCCAGCCGTCCTGCGGCGCCATAATACATCGATCCCCAGGCTCAACACATGATTGGCCAGCACATATCTCCGCGCGATGCCTGCAAAGGCTTGTTTGACAAATCCTGCGTCCTGCATGGGCAAAAACATCCCCGTGTCAGGGATGGTGCGCTTGAGAGGACTCGAACCTCCACGATGTTACTCACTAGAACCTGAATCTAGCGCGTCTACCAATTCCGCCACAAGCGCAGGGATTTGAACGGGTCCGGATAGTTGACCAGAGCGCCGACTTCTCAACCAAAAAAATCAAATACTTCGAATCTTGAGCCGCCAAGCCGATCCCAAGCCTGTTCGAATACATTCCACATGGCTTCTGTCTGAGAGATGTTGGCGGGAAGAAATGACTTGAACCGCGGCAAAAGTTAAGAACTCTTAAACATATGAACAGCATTTCCACTCCACGCCGTGTGGCCTTGATGCTTGGCATCGCAGCCATTGCCACCCACGGGCAAGGACAGCCCTATGGCTATCCCCAGCAGGTTCCGGCACCTCAGCCCTACTCACAGTCTGCTCCCGGCTACCCCCAGTATCCTCAGGGTTACGGCCAGCCACAAGGCGGAGGCTATTACACAATGCCGCCTCAGCAACAGTCGCAGTATGTCAGCCCGCTGCAGTTCCTGCCCACCTTTGGCAAAAAGTTTGGCGAGATGTTCCGCCGCGTTTTTTATGGTGACGCCCCGGCGGCACAGCCCTACTACCCGCCGCAGGGCAGGCTTGACCAGCCTCCACAGGGATACTCAGGTCAGCAGCCCTACCAACAGACGCCTCAATATCAGCAGGCCCCTCAATACCAGCAGATGCCGCAGTATCAGCAGGCACCGCGTTATGAAACCCCTCCCCCGCCACGCGGCAGCCAGCCTTCCACAGCGTCTGACAGCAGAATGAACCCCGGCACCATCCAGCCACCTGCCACACAGCGTAAAAGCTCCACCTCAGGCAGTTCGGCCTCCAAGACAACCGATGCCAGGACCGACAAAAAGCCGGCAGCCAACTACAAGCCACCAACCATCACCCGGGAACCTGCACTGGTGGATCAGTCCCCGCCATCCCAGCCCAGTGCCGACACGATGGTTCGAAACCCTGACAAGCTTCCTGGCAGCAAGCCCCAGGCATCCACAAGCACGGCGGACAGTTCCAGCAGCGGCAGCAAAAAGCCGGCGGACAGCCCTGCACCTGGCAGCGGTGGATTCCTGAGAGGCAAGAAGACCGGCAAGGAAGGCCGTGTCATCAGCCCCTACCCACCTTATCGCGAGCTGGATGTCAGCGGCCTTTCCAGCGGCTCCCTGGCGCTTGATCCAACGACTCAAAAGGTGTTCGAAGTACCCTGAGCCACAACGCACCGAACTCATCGTTCAGCCCTTGGTGATCGTCTCATCCAGGTTCAGAAGCGCCGTCGCCACCGCCTGCCAGGCCCGGGTTTCATCCCCCTTCCTCATCTGCTGTTCAATCAGTGCTTTGAAGACGCCCCGCTCTTCAGGCCTGGGTTCGCGTGCCAGGGCCAGGCGCACCGCATGACGAATCCTGGCATCCACACCGGCACCAGGCGTCTCCTTTACAAGGCGCACGGCAAAGGCGCGCGCGGCTTCAACATAAACCGGGTCATTCAGCAGCGTCAGCGCCTGTAGAGGCGTGTTGGACCTGGAGCGCTTCACCACGCAGGCCGTTCGTGCCGAGGCGTCAAAGTTCACCAGGCTGGGATAAGGCGACCCCCGCTTCAGGACAATGTAAAGGCCGCGACGATGCTGCTCCGCCCCAGGGCTGACCTCATACGGATACTGCTGCCCGCCCACCTTCGCCCAAAGACCCTCAGGCTGGGGCGGGCGAATGGGAGGACCGCCCTGCCTGAGGTTCAACAGCCCTGAGATCGCCAGAGCGTTGTCACGGATCATCTCCGCATCCATGCGTAGCCGGGGCCCGCGCCAGAGCAGGATGTTTTCCGGATCCGCCTTCAATCCGGCACCCTCAAACCTGGACCTCTGACGATAAGTCCGCGAAGTCACGACAAGCTTCAGTACATGCTTCATGTCCCAGCCGCTCTCCATGAACTCCACGGCAAGCCAGTCGAGCAGTTCCGGATGCGACGGTGCCGAACCTTTGATGCCAAAATCCTCCACCGTGGCGACGATCCCTCGGCCAAACAGTTCTGCCCACCAACGGTTGACCGTCACACGTGCCGTCAGCGGATTGCCCCGGCTGACCAGCCAGCGGGCCAGGCTCAGCCGATTCGACGGCCCTTCCGCCTTCACCTGGATGACATCCGGCGTGCCGGCCTTCACGGGTTCCCCCAGATCCGTGTAAACTCCACGTTTGAAAACAGCCGTCCTCCTGGGCTCGGGCAGTTCACTCATCACCTCCGTGGTGGCAGACTTCAAGCTGGCAAGCTGCTTCTTCAGACTGCTGATCTGACGACGAATCCCGCCCTCCTCCGAAGGTCCTCCCCCCTCCCGTTCCTCCTTTTTTTCAGGCTCCTCAGGAAGTGCGGCGAGCACTTCCCCCTGGATCGCGCTCACTCGCAGCCGTCCGATCGCCCGGCCACCCCCATAGCCCTGCACCAGCCGCAGACGCAGTCTGGCGCCAGCACCTGCCGTCATGGGGTCAGCAAGCTCCAACGCCGCCCAGTGGCTTTCTCCAAAACGCGGCATGATGGCCCAGCCTGTCTGAGGGTTCGCATCCACAAGGCCCTCCACCGGAAAGTTCTTCTGGGAAAAGTCCGCATGGGCGGTGCTGAAGCGAAGACGACTCCCGGCTGCATCCTTGCCACCCTCGGTCACCAGCGCGGCCTCCAGGTGCTGAAGCACAAAGTTAGGCCGGGCGGCAGCGCCACGCCCGGGCCCCCTGCCCGGCAGTGAATCGTCACTCAGCGCCTCCACCAGAAGTCCGCTCAGCATCCCGCCTTCCGGCAGTTCATAGTCGATTACATACACGTCCTTGTCCGGCGCCTCGCCGGTGAACAGCAGGCTCTGATCCGGCTGCTGCACGGCCTCCGCACCGCTCTCCGTCTCGATCGAAACAGCCTTCAGCACCTTCACGCTTCCTCTGCCCCCGGCCGGAACGGCGGGTTCCGTCGACTTCGCCTGCACGGCCGCCTTTCTTTCCAGGCCGGCAATCTGACTCTGTAGCTCACGGCGACGCTCCTCCAGATTCGGGTCGGGCAGCATCGCCGCCACACCGTCAAACTTGATGCTGCCAGGCACCTTCGGATTGGCGCGCTCAGCCTCCTTCCGCGTGTTGTTGAAGTACGCCAGCAGTGCATAATAATCGCGCTGGCTGAAGGGATCATACTTATGGTTATGGCACTGGGCGCACTCCAGCGTGGTCCCAAGCCAGACGGTGCCCGTTGTGTTCACACGGTCCAGCACCTGGTTGATCCGGCTCTCCTCCGGCTCCGTGCCCGCTTCAACATTCGTCGGCGTGCAGCGATGAAACCCCGTGGCGATGACCTGCTCCGGCCGGGCGCCTGGAATCAGGTCGCCCGCCACCTGCTCAATGGTGAACTGGTCAAAGCGCATGTTGCGGTTCAGCGCATCCACCACCCAGTCACGAAAGCCCCAGATCTCACGAAGGTCGTCGCGCTGGAAGCCGTGTGAGTCCGCATACCGCGCCGCATCCAGCCAGGGACGCGCCCAGCGCACCCCGAACTCCCTGGAGGATAGCAGCCTGTCCACAGCCTCGTTCAAAGCGCGCTCTGAATCCTGCCTCCAGGCCTTCACAAAGGCATCCACCTCGGCGATCGCAGGCGGCAGGCCGGTGATGTCCAGGGACAGCCTGCGCAGCAGCACCTCAGGTTCGGCCTCCGCAGAATGCGCAAGCCCCTCCTTTTCCAGACGCGCCGCAACAAAGATGTCCACCGGGTTCCTGGACCAGGCAGCCTCCTTGACGTCGGGAAACGCCGGCCGGACCGGCGGCACATAACTCCAGTGCCTGCCCGCCTGCACGGCCTCCGACCATTTTGCTCCGGCCTCGATCCATGACCTGAGCGCCGCAATCTCATCCGCCTTCAGGGGCTCGCCACGCCTCGGCATCGCCTCCTTGTCCGTCCTTGGCAGGGTCACACGCCGAAGGATCTCCTGATGATCTGCCTTCATCATGACCTGCCTTTCGTGCAGCCGCAGCCCGCCCTTGCCCTGCTCGGCCCCATGGCATTCAAAGCAGGCACGTTGCAGCACGGGATGCACCTCCTTCGCAAAATCCACCGCCATCATGCCTGCGGCAGGCAGTAAAAAAAGAAGGATGGAAAGACGCATGAACATCAAGACTGCGACAACGCCGGCCGGACACCCCACCTTTCCACGATGAACGCCTGACGATTCCCCGAAAGGGCGGTGGTCCTGGACCGTTGAAGCCCGGCCATGCGCCTGCTCCTCACGCTTCTCGCCACCGCCGTCCTCCAGGCGGTGGACCGGCCTAACATGATCTTGTTTCTGGCCGATGACCTCGGCTACGGCGACCTCGGCTGCCAGGGGCATCCCGTCATCAAGTCCCCCTGCCTCGACGCCTTCGCCCGCCAGGGCGTGAGGCTCACCCAGTGCTACTCGGCCAGCGCCGTGTGCAGCCCCTCCAGGTCAGCCCTTCTCACCGGCCGCACACCTCACCGCAACGGCGTCTACACCTGGATCGCCGAAGGCGCCGAGGTCCATCTCCGCACCCGTGAGATCACCCTGCCCAGGCTGCTGAAGGAGGCGGGCTACAACACCTGCCACAGCGGCAAGTGGCACCTCAACGGTCTGTTCAACCATCCCGCCCAGCCTCAGCCCGGGGACCATGGCTACGAATGGTGGATGGCCACCCAGAACAACGCGGCGCCCACGCATGAAAACCCCGTCAACTTCGTCCGCAACGGCACGCCCGCCGGCCCCATGCAGGGCTACTCCGCCCCTCTCGTGGTCGGCGAGGCCATCACCTGGCTGAAGGAGAAGCGCGATCCCGCAAAACCCTTCTTCCTCGCCGTCTGGACCCACGAGCCCCACTACCCGATCAAGTCCGACCCGGCCTTCAAGGCCCTCTATCCGGACCTCGCCGACGACGTGCAGCGCGAGCACCACGCCAACGTCACCCAGATGGACCACGCCTTCGGCCAGCTGATGAAGGCGCTGGACCAGCAGGGCCTTGCCGAACAAACCTTTGTCTTCTTCACTTCCGACAACGGCCCCGAGGGCGATGGCGAAAAAAGCCCCGGGCGCGGCAGCACCGGCGGTCTCCGCGGCCGCAAGCGTGATCTTCATGAAGGCGGCATCCGGGTACCGGGCATCGCCCGCTGGCCAGGTAAAATCCCCGCAGGAACCACCTGTGACATCCCCGTCATCGGCAGCGACGCCTTTCCCACCCTTCTTGGCGCCGCAGGAGTCCCCGTCCCTGCGGACCGGGTCCTTGACGGCGTGAACGTAATGCCACTCCTGACAGGCAGGGCCGCCGAAGTCAAAAGGCCGCAGCCCCTCTTCTGGCGGCTTCACATGGCCCCCAATGCCAAGATCGCCATGCGCGAGGGGGACTGGAAAATCCTCGCCAACGCCGAACTCACCGAGTTTGAACTCTACAACCTGAAGTCGGACGCCCTTGAAACCACCGACCTGAAGGACAGGGAATTCCAGCGTTTCCAAGAAATGAAGGGCAGGCTCATCGAACACAACACCGCCATCGACGCCGAAGGCCCGGACTGGTGGAAAAGGCTCAGCCCGAACGGCGGCAAGCCCAGGGGTGCGGATGCCCCGAAGAAAAAGGCCAAGGCCGGAAAATCCGCATGAACCACTCATTCATCATCCCCCTCCTGGTCACGCTTGCAACAAGTGCAGCCAGCCTCACTGCGGCCGAAAAGGCGCGGCCTAACGTGCTCCTGCTCATGTCGGACGACCTGGCCGCCACGCTCGGATGCAACGGACATCCGCTGGCAAGGACACCGAACCTGGACGCCCTGGCAAAACGGGGTGTCAGCTTCAGCCGTGCCTACTGCCAGTTCCCCCATTGCAACCCCTCACGCTCCTCCATGATGAGCGGCCTGCGGCCAAAAAGCACACGGGTGACCAACAACGAGGACAACCTTTACACCAACATCCCGGACGTCCTCACGCTGCCGCACCATTTCCGCAATCAAGGTTATGCCACGGCACGCTGCGGGAAGATCTTCCACCTCGGCGTGCCCACCGGGCTGGAAAGCATGGATGATCCGCAGGCCTGGGATTTCGGCACGCCCTTCAAAAGCGAGCTTCCCTTTCCTCCGAAGCGCCGGAGCGTTGTCGATGTGAAGACCGGCAAAAAGCAGGGCCTGAGCTGGCAGGAAATCCCCGGTGACGACAAACAGCTTGTGGACGGCGCCTTCGCATCCACCGCCATCGAATGGCTTTCCAGGCACGACAGAGCGAAGCCCTTCTTCCTCGCCGTCGGCTTCCACCGCCCCCACCTGCCGCTGGTTGCCCCGGCGAAGTACTTCGACCTTTATCCCTTTGAAGAAATCCGGCTGCCTGATGCTCCGGATAATGACGAGGCGGACATCCCGCCGCCGGCCCGCAACGGCTCTGTACCCGGCTACACGCTCAGCGCCACACCGGAGCAGCGCCGCGCCGCCATCCGCGCCTATCTCGCCTGCGTCAGCTATGTCGACGCCCAGGCGGGCCGTGTGCTGGAGGCGCTGAAGAAGGCAGGACTGGAGGACAACACCATCATCATCTTCACCTCCGACCATGGCTGGCATCTCGGTGAGCACGGCCTGTGGCACAAGCGCAGCCTCTTTGAGGAGAGCGCCCGTGTCCCCTTCATCCTCGCCATACCAGGCATGAAGTCCGCAGGCAGGCAAAGTGACAGCCTCATCGAACTGCTGGATGTCTTCCCAACGCTTTGCGACCTCTGCGGCATACCCTCGCCCGCCCAGCTTCAAGGCCGCAGCCTGCGCCCCTTCCTGGAAGACGCCAGCTCCAGCCTTCACGACGCCGCCTTCACCCAGGCCCGTCGCGGCCCCAATGCCGAGTTCTGGGGACGCAGCATCCGCACAACACGCTGGCGCTGCACGGAATGGGATGAAGGCAGGAACGGTGTCGAGTTGTACGATCACGACAAGGACCCGCATGAATACACCAACCTTGCCAAGGACCCGGCCCACGCCGAAACGCTCAAGGACCTGCGCCGACGGCTCGCTGAAAAACTGCCGCCATTCCATCAACCGTGATCACGGATGACAGGCGTTCAAGGCCGGGTGATGCCGGAAGACGGAACAGGAGTGAGAAGTACCAATGTCCAGGCTGCAACGACCAGGGAATGCCCCAGGTCACGAATGTCCAAGAACCACGGCGCAGGACGGCATCGTGATGAATCTGGCGGCGACCTGCTGATTTGAACCTTGGGCATTTCCTGGTCATTGTTTCCTGGCCCTTGGGCATTCAAAACCTGTCCTTTGCAACAAGACCGCATTTGCTTCGTTCAAGGCGCGCCCATGATCCTCCGCCTCGCCCTTCTTGCTCTTGCCACAGCCTGCCTGGTCCGTCCCTCCCATGCTGCCGACAAGCCCAACGTCGTGCTCTTCCTGGTGGATGACATGGGCTGGATGGACTGCGGCGTTTATGGCTCGAAGTATTACGAGACGCCGAACATCGACCGCTTCGCCCAACAAGCGATGCGGTTCACCAACGCTTACTCGCAGCCGCTCTGCTCGCCGACCCGAGCCTCCATTCTGACCGGGCAGTATTCCGCCAGGCATGGCATCACCACGGCCAGCGGACATCAACCTCCGCAGCCCGCCAACCATGTTTACTTCAAGGAAACCGCGCCATCCGGCGTGCCCATGCTGACGGCCCAGAGCAAAAACTACCTTGAGCTTTCCCAGACCACCCTGGCGGAAACCCTCAAAGGTGCGGGCTACCGCACCGCCCACATCGGCAAATGGCACCTTGGCCTCATGCCGGAGCACTGGCCGGAAAAGCAGGGCTTCGACATCGCCTTTCACTGCCACCCCGACCCCGGTCCGCCCGGTGAATACTTCTCGCCCTATGGTGTGACCCCGGAGGGCAACCCCACCGCCAAGAGCAAGGTCGGCACCATCACCGATGGACCAGCGGGTGAATACATCGTGGACCGGCAGGCGGCGGAGGCGGTGAAGTTCATCCAGCAGAGCAAGGACGGCCCGTTCTACCTCAACCTCTGGTGCTACGGCGTCCATGGCCCCTGGGGACACAAGGAGGAATACACCCGGGCCTTCGCCCCGAAGAAAGATCCCAGCGGCAGGCAGGGCAATCCCATCATGGCCTCGATGCTGCGCAGCGTGGACGAATGCTTCGGCACCATCCTGGCGGAACTCGAGAAGCAGGGAATCGCCGGCAACACCCTCGTGATCTTCACCTCGGACAACGGCGGCAACACCCACAGCAACACCATCGCCGAAGGAAGAAAGTCAGCCAACGAAGCCTGGCAGAAATGGGCGGGCCTTCAGCCGCCGACAATGAACACACCGCTGCGCGACGGCAAGGGCACCCTCTATGAGGGCGGCACACGCGTGCCTCTGATGTGGTCCTGGGCGGGCAACATCCAGCCCGGTTCAACCAACGATGCCGTCGTCGGCTGCATCGACATCTACCCGACCATCATCGACCTGCTCGGCGTGCAGCGGCCGGAAAAGCAGCGCTTTGACGGCGTCAGCTATGCAGGCGTGCTGAAGGGCCAGGGAAGCCTGGAGCGCACCGCCTATTTCAACTACCATCCCCATGCCGGAGCCGCCAGGGCCGGCGGTGTGTGGGTGCGCAGCGGCGGCTGGAAGCTCCTTCGCTGGTTCGGCAATCCGGACACGCACGAACTTTACAACCTCGCCAGCGACCTTGGAGAATCCAATGACCTTGCGGCGAAGATGCCGGACAAGGTGAAGGAGCTCGGTGCCAGGATCGACCGCTTCCTCAAAGACACCGGTGTCCAATACCCGCGCCCCAACCCGGCCTACAGGCCCGTTGCCGCCAAGGCTCCTGGAAAAGCTCCGGCCAAGGCGAACCCGCTCGAAGGATGGAAGGAGCGTCAATGCAAGGCCACGCCTCACGATGGCATCCTGACGCTGAAAGCCACTGGCAGGCCGGGCACAGCCTTCCTCGGCCACGCCATGGCCAAGATGCAGGCTCCGGCGGTGCTAAATCTCCGCCTGCGCAGCCAGGGCGGAGGGTCCGGCAAGGTGGATTGTTTCCCGAATGGCTCCGCCGATGAAACCGGCATGTCCTCCACTCCCTTCGAGGTCGCTGCGGGGGACTGGCAGCACATCACCGTCAGCCTGACACAGAAAGGCCTGCTCGGCACGCTGCGGCTCTACCTGCCCGACTGCGACATCGACAGCATCGAGGTCTCCCCCAAGGGCGGCGCAACGACCCGGTGGAACTTTTGATTCGGCCAATCAGAAAACCGCGCTCAGAGGTCGTCGTCTGAAACCAGCGCAAAAGGATCCGCATGCTTGCGAGGCAGCCCGAGGCGCCATGCCCGGGCGTCCGCCACCGCATCGCGCAGATGCCGGTCGCTGTCGATCATCGCCGGTGGCAGAGGCGCCAGCAGGGCGTCGATGATGCAGGGATTCCCATCCGGCTCGCGCATGATGTTGCCGGGATGCAGGTCGCTCATGATCCAGGCATGGTCGTGCATCCAGAGCACCCAGACATTGCGGCGGAAACGTGCCTTGCAGGGCACGGCCTTGACGCGGTCGATGGCGGCCAGGCGGTCCGAATCCAGGTCTTCATAAGGCTGGGCCAAAGGCTGCTTGACCACCAGGTAATCCCCCTGGTCATCGATGCCGACGATCTCTGTCGGATGCGCCCCGGCGTCATGCAGCAGCATCAGCTTTTCCATCGTCTCCGCCAGCACGGCGTCACGCACGGTCATTTCAAAGCCCTGGTCGTCGGCCAGTTTCTCAATCTCAAAGGTTTTGCCCAGACCACCGGTGGCATGGAGCGGAAAGAGCTTGTAAACCACCTGCCAGTCAGGGTCCATGAACGGACTGGCCTCAGCCCCTGTCTTGAGCGGAACCAAGGACTTCGAAACCAGGATGCCATCGGGATCCCTGGCGATCCCCAGACCGTCGAGACGGATCAGCGGCACGGCCCACTCCCGGGCCCTGGCGGCGACCAGGGCCGCCCAGACTTCGGGTGAAAGCGACTGCCGGGAAGGTGCCATGCGCGCCGCCTCCGCAAGCCCCTTGGCGCGCAGACGGTTCAGCATCGAGCAGGCCGAGCGCTCCGAGTCATTCGCAACCGGACCCGCAATGGCCGTCTCCCGGCCGGTGCGGAAATCAAACTGGGTCTGGCTGCTGAGAAGGTCGTTCACGATCACGAAGATCGACCCTATCATCTGCCCCACCCGCTGACAAAGAGGTCGTCCAAGGAAAAGAAGCCTGGACCTGGACTCCATCATGACAGGGAAAATTAAGGAAGCCAATCTTGCTCCCAACCGAAATAAATCCCCTAACGATCAAAGAAAAAATTACCTGTTTTTTTTAATTCCAAATTAGGCAATGCACATGGCAAAATGACTGCTTTTAGCAGCCACTGTGTAATTCGTCCTGCCATTCGGTCCAAGATTCACTTCTTACACAGCCATCAAACGCATGCCCGATGCCGCTCATGAAAACCATCCATCCCGGCCTTATCACTTTGCTGGCCGCAGCCACCTTGCCAGCATGGACTCCAGTAACAATCAGAGCGGAGGAACCGAATCCAGAATTGGAGGCAAGCTTCACAAGTGCCGGTCATGTCCCCGTAACGGCTGCGAGTTACATGGCGGGGGGTAAAACCGTCAACCTTAGCCTTGGCTTCGCTCCATCCGTGGGCACCGACCTGAAGGTGGTGGACAACACGGGATTGGATTTCATCCAAGGGGAATTTGGCAACCTGGCGCATGGACAAGTGGCGGTGCTGGCGCATGGCGGGCTCAGCTACCGCTTTGTGGCCGACTACTACGGCGGCACAGGCAATGACCTCGTATTGCGCTGGGGCATCCAACGTCTGGTGGGATGGGGATTCAGTTCCGAGGGACAGGTCGGGGACGGCGGCATGAACCATCGGACGGTGCCCATGCCGACAGGAACCACGGGCGCTCTGGCGGGCAGGTTCATCCTTTCCCTTGCCAGTGGTATCGACCACTGCCTTGCGCTGTGCTCGGACGGCACCCTGGCCGCATGGGGGAACAACTCCAAAGGCCAGCTAGGCAATGGCACCACCACCAGCAGCTCCGCGCCCGTGGCAGTGATCATGAGCGGCGCGCTGGCTGGCAAACGTGTGGTGGCCGTCTCCGTCGGCAATCAAGACTCCCTGGCGCTATGCTCGGACGGCACTGTTTATGCCTGGGGCGCGCTCAAGGGGCAGCAAAGCGGACAGAACATCGCTACAAGCACGACACCGGTCGCGGTGGACATGAGTGGCGCGTTGGCAGGCAAGTCGGTTGCTGCGATCTCGGCAGGCGGTTATCACAATCTTGTGCTGTGCAACGACGGCAGTTTGTTCGCCTGGGGGGCGGATCAATTCGGCGTGCTGGGGAACATGAGCATCATCGAACACCAGCAGAGTGCGGTGGCCGTGCCGGTGCAAGATGTCAATGGCGTCTTGACCGGCCGCATGCCGGTGTCCATTTCCGCCGGACTCTCCCACAATCTTGTGCTCT
>JBIJBP010000047.1:0-34459 GCA_044345155.1 Prosthecobacter sp.
CCCGCGTGACGAGGCTGCTGAGGGAGAAGTTTGAGCAGGAGCTTCCCGGCGTGCTCGTCGAGCTGGAGGCGACCGAGATCCAGTCGGTGAACCAGAGGGCGATTGATGAAGTATTGACCAGCCTCAGCCAGGGAGATGCCTAGCCAGGAATGCGCTCCAGAGCGCCTGTGGCCGCTTTAGGCCATTCCTGAGCATAGCAGCAGCCCAGAGCCGATTGGATGCGCCCACGGCCTCGGGAACCGCCCAGGAAAACAACTCAACAATAGCAGGGCACAAACGCCGTTCCGGCAGCACCCCCTTGAGCATCGAACACCCTTTGCCCTACCCAGGCGCATTTGGCGCATTCGGCGCATATCCGCCACCCCCGCTCTGTACATGTGTATTTAATTCCCCTTCTTTTTATAAATCTCTGAGGATTTATTTTCTCCCGTGTGGGGCACAGCTATGAAATGCGCTAAATGCGCCTAATGCGCCAATTTGAAGCCAGCCTGCACAGCCCTCCCCTGATTCCCTGGGTGAACTGCACAGGTCCTGGCTTCCTCCCACCTCACAGCGACTTCTTGATCGCGGAAGAGGCCACAAAGCGCACGCTTTTCGACGCCTTGATCTTCATCGCGGCTCCCGTCTTCGGGTTGCGTCCGGTCCTGGCTGCACGCTTCACCACCTTGAAGGTGCCGAACCCGATCAACTGGACGTTGCCGTCCTTCTTGACGCCTTTGGCCACCGCCGCGAGGACCGCCTCAAGGGCGTCGCCGGCCGCACGCTTGCTGGTTTCTGAGCCGAGAATCTTCTGCACACTTTCAATGAGCTGAGCTTTGTTCATCTTTGTTTGGCTTGAGTGTTTGGATTGGTTGTTCTGAATGCCGGTTTTTTCCCGGGACGCCCGCAAAATTGCCGCAAAAAGATGTTGAGCGTCAACCCTATAACCTTGCCAAGCCTGTCACTCAATCGCCGGAGGGCCAGGTGGTTAACCCACGAGGCGGCTTCTGCGAATCGTTACCATGTTGCTCGTGTTGAAGCTCGTTGCGCAACAGCGTGAGTCCTCTAGCGCCCAGCATCTTGGTTTGACGCCCCGCCATGGTGCAACGACGCCCCGGATGACTTTGGCAGCCTGCTTGCTGATGGGCACTTTAGGCACTTTGGGCACATCCGTCACCCCCGCTCTCTATATCTCATTTTTATTCTCTTCATTTTTATAAATCTCTGAGGATTTAATTTCTCCCGTGTGTGGCAAAGCTACGAAGTGCCCAATGTGCCCAAAGTGCCCATCGAATGAAGTCGGCACGCTGAGATGGTCGAACGGGTTACCACAAGGGTTAACCTAATCGTCTTAACCGCCGGTCGTTCGTCCTGAATGCTTTGGATTTCCGTCACTCTGAGTTTTTACCCTTATTTCAGCACCGCCCGTGGCAGCTGGGTGTTGATCATTCAAAACCACCAGCACTTCCTGGTTCTATCCCATGATCCCGAGGCTGACTTGGTGATCCTGGTCGAGCTGGACCCCTCCAAAATCCGCCCAGACGAAGTGGAGGCAGGCAGGAACCGTTACATCTATGAAGACACGCAGCTGAGAGTGGGTGGCCCTGGAGGGCGTAAGTTCACCCTGGCGTCAAAGGAGGATCTGCTTGGGCAGTTCGACCCCATCGATGCATGAAGAGGCGAGGTGAAGGCCGCTTTGACGCACAGCACTCCCCGGAGATTGGGTTGAAGACTAAAGTTCTGGCGAAATGCCTGCCAACCCTCAGGTATGGGCATGTCCGGCATTTTGGACATCGCTGCCACTCCCGCTGTACGTGTTCTATTTAAATACCCCTCTTTTTATAAAGTTAAGGGTATTTAATTTCTCCCGTGTGTGGCAAAGCTATGAAATGCCCAATATGGCCGACATGCCCATCGAACAGCCAGTTCCCCGGCATTGAACCGGCCGATGGTTCTGGTCGCCGGATCGGGAGAACCCCAAAAAAAACTTGGTGGCCCCCCCATGATTGTCCCACCCCCTGGAGGAGAATCAAGGCCTTATACGCACTTTGACCACCAAGCTCCCCGGCTCGGCTAAAAAGCGTTGCCTCTCAAACCGTCTTCGACACCCTTCCCCCCAACAGTTTGATCCGATGGGCTTCTACTACCGCAAATCCATCAAAGTCGGCCCCTTCCGGGTCAACGCCAGTCACCGTGGCATCGGGGTTTCCACAGGAGTGCCTGGACTGCGAGTCGGAGTCAACAGCCGCGGACGGCGCTACACCCAGGTCAGCGTGCCTGGAACCGGTGTCGGCTACCGCAGCAGCGGAAAGGGTTGCCTCATTCTCCTGACCGCCCTGCCTGCCGGTATGACGGCGTTCTGGCTCACAACACGCTTTTTCTGACATGAAGATCCTTTGGAAACGCACCCTTCGCACCGCCGCCTCGGAACGCTTCATCGCCCAGCGGGACGGATTGGATGTCGCTGCCATCGACCTGCACCATCTGGCCAACGGCATGGTGGCGGGCACGGTGATTCTGTTCAAGGAGGCGGGCTGGCGGGAAGCGGATGTGCCTGAACTGCTCACAAGCTTCGATGACGACTTCCTGCCCGGGGTGGACCTGGACGACGGCAACCTTCAGTTCACCGTGGTGCTGGCCGAGGTGCTCGGGAACTGGGAGGCGGGAGTGCAGGAAGGCCCTTAACGGGCAAGGCATGGATTGCAGGTCCTCATTGCTTCAGACCCACGGCCAGGCGCACTTGGCGCACAAAGCGAATATCCTATCCCTTTTCTCTCATTCAAGCCCTTCCAGTTTCATGGAGGCAGGTCAAAAAACTGCCCAGCAGGTCATTGAACTGGTGTAACAACCAAGCGGAAAAAACCTTTTGGCGGATTACCTGTTATACGAAACCCTACTCGCTTGAAACCCTGCGATACAGGTGGTTGATCTCCCGACTGCCTCATAACTTCTACCGGACTTGTAAAACTGTCCAGCGAAACCCCACCCTCCACGGCAATCTGATATCCGGACCAAGCCAGGGTGGGCCGCGGGCCGGAACCAAAGGTCACTTCTTCTGGTACAGTCAAAACGAAAGCAGATGCGGTGTCAGATTGCGCCATGGCCATCCCGGAAGCACCGCCGGAGGTGGGTGAACTGCCAAGAAAAACTTCCAGCAGGTTGGGCACCCCATCCCCATCCGCATCGGCAAGCGGGGCGGCTTTTTCGCCAGAGAGTTCAGAGTGAGTCGCCAGAAAGTCCTCGTATGGCGAGGTCGTTGGCGGCACGGTGAATGCGATCGTCTTGCTGAAAGTGGAGGAAGCCAGACCGGCATCAATGGTTTGAACGGCTACTTGATAGCTGCCGTTCGGCAGTTCCAACGCCCAGCTGTTGTTGAGTCCGACGTTGCCACGGTCGGGAACAAGGCGTGAGCCATCACTTAGTCGGGACAGCGGCGGCAACATGTACGACCCATCACCCCTCCATACAGCGAGGTTATAGTGCAGGGAATTGGCCGAAGTCTGCGAATCCGATCCGGCGGACCAGTAGAAACGAATCCGCTGTCCACCTTCGGATTGTGCCGATATGGAGGTAGGCGGAGAAGGCGGTGTATTGCTTTTTGCGAAAACATTGCTTACCAGCACCGTGGTTTCACGGAGTTGATTATCGTGGTCAACATCGTTGAAATAAGCGCCGTGCATGACCCAATCAAGATCGCCGTCGCCATCATGATCGGCCAGAGCAATGCCGCCGCTGTAGAGGCCGCGCAAGGGTTCATCAAGTTCGGAGAACACGCCAAGCCCGTCGTTGAGGAATGCACGTGTTACAAACTGCCAGTTACCCCGCGTTCCGTTCATGATCAGGTCCGGATCGCCATCGCCATCAAGGTCTCCGAAGACGACGCTGCCGATTTGATAGGAAGGAACGGCGCCGGGAATTTCCTCAAATTTGCCTCCACCTAAATTACGGTAAAGATGGGTTCCCTGCCAATAGGAGGAAATCAGCGCATCAAGATCCCCGTCCCCGTCAATGTCTTCGAAATCCATATCTCCTCCGCTGAGATCGGCAAACGGAGAGGTAGTTTCGGTCAAATGGCCTTGGCCGTCATTGAGAAGAACTTGGGTGCGTGCCCCCCAAACACCAGGCTGACTTCCACATAGGACGAGGTCAAGATCGGCATCGCCATCGAGATCCTGCCAGGCGACAGTCCCTCCGGCTAGGTCCCAGGACCGAACGAGGCTGAAGGCCCCCGAATGATTCTGATAAATCAAGGTTTGCCGGTTCGACTGGATCACAAGGTCGGCATCTCCGTCGTTATCAAAATCTCCCCAATCGGCACCCGCAGCGTAGGAATAATAGTTGCCATCACCAGTGAGAAAGAAGTCCTGGGTTTTTTCGAACGTGGATCCGTTGTTGCGGAAGAAATGACAACTGCCAAGCGAGGAGGCCCCATTTTCATGATGGCCTCCATGAAACAGATCCAAATCGCCATCGCCATCAGCATCGTGCCAGCGCACTGTGCCGTAGAATGCCGCTGGCAGATCCGGGCGTGTGCCCGCAAGCAATCCGTACGGCGTTCCAAGCGCGAGACCAGTGTAGGAGGCGGTGGAATACCAAGTGGCACCTGCATTGTCCGGTTTCGCCTCGCCACTGAGCAGAAGGTCAAGCTGGTGGTCATCATTCAAGTCCGCCCAGGCGACACCGCCGCGAGTCACACCCCGCAGCAGGGATTCTTGGGAAATGAAACGTAAGACAGACACTTCAGCCTCATGGATGCGCACCGCAAAGCTGGAATCGTCTGGAGTGAAGGTGAGTGTGATGCGGTGCTTGCCGTAGGCTGCGTTTTCTAAATCCTCCGGTTCATAGATGAAGGTTCCGGGGACATTGGCGGTGGCGCTGCGAATCGCGCTGCGGCTGCCGGTCCGAGCAACTTGTGAGGGCGGGTTCCATGATATGATGGTGGTTTTTAGAACACTGATCGTGCGGCTGAGAGTCGCCGTTGCATACATGAGTGAATCATCCGGCTGGAACGAGACTGTACAATTCACTTTTTGCCCGGCGAGATCCACCAGGTTGTCCGGCATGTAGCGAAAAACACCTGGGAGCGATGTGTTCGCACTCTGCCAAGCACTGGCATGAGCATCGGCGGCGAGTGAGTCGGGAGGATTCCAGGCAAGGGTAACGGGAAGTTTAACCCGAATGCTTCGGGTGATGGACACCGAGGCGTATATGCTTCCATCCGCCGGAGTTAAAGTCGCAGTCAGGACGTAAAGACCAGGATCGGAGGAAGACAGGTCCGTGATGTCATAGGCAATCGTGCCAGCCACCGGAGACGCAGCGTTCTTATAAACGGAGTCGGCATCCCCCTGGACAATGAACTCGGGCGCATCCCAGGTAAACTCCGGCTGAAGCAACACTACCAAACTTCCAACCTCGGCGCGCACCCTCCAGGCTTCGTTAGATACCTCGACTTCATAAAGACCCTCGTCCGCATCCGTCACGGATGCCAGGAGCAGGGTTGGCTCATTGGTGGTGGCGATTTCCGCACCTTCTCTGAACCAGCGGTATGTGCTGACTACAGCAGTCGAGACCGGGCTGAAAATCACCAGCGGCCTCCCGGATGTCCCCTGGAATGACCATGCATCCGCTTCCGCAGTTGGACGAGTTTGCATTGTCAGACCGGCAGAGGCACCGCCCCGCAGCATCAGCGAAAGTCCTCGCGGTAATGAGGACCCCTCGAGGCTCGTCAAATTGTAGGGGCCAGGAGTCAAACCATGAAATGTAACACCTCCCAAAGTGGTGGCCAAAGACTGCGGCTGCAACGGAGTGCGTGGACTCATCACCAGGATCGCGCGTTCGATGCGGGTGTCGATAGGTTTGGTGATGTCATATACGGGCGGGTTGATTCCGATGAACCAAGTACCCAAGGTATTGCGGCCATTGAGATTGGTGAACAAATCAAGTGGACGGAGCGAGCGTTTCGAGTAGTCGCTGCCAAAAGCCCAGGACCAAGACCACCGATTGTAACCTGTAAATCCGACGGGGGGAACCGGCGCAGAGTCCTCGTGCCAGGCGTTGCTGAACATGCGCCAGTAAACCCCGTAATTGAGTTGCTCATTCTGAACCACCAGGCGGGTGCCGTCTGGATGAGCCAGCACCAAACCGGCTTCGCGTGGTTCGTAGCTGCCGAGAGCGCCCTCGAAATAGAGGCGGAGTTTGCCGAGGTCGAAATTCTCGTCCACCTTGATGGCAGCTTGCAGGAAAGCATCCGCAGAGAGCTGTGGGTTCAACGAACGTTGGACTGGTGCTGCGATTTCCTGCCGCCATTCACCGGGATCCAAGCCCAGCAACAGCGAGGAATCTGGATTCCCAGCCGCATCCACCAAGTAAAGCGGCAGAGTGACGGCTCCCTGAGCAGCGAAGTCCGCATATGCATTGCCGGTCGTCACGGTGATTCTTTTTTCCAATGGTAAAAACTGATAACCCTCCCTGGCGGCGCAGAGACGGCGCTCACCCACCGGCACACGGAGGATCTCATAGCTGCCGTCCAGACCGGTTTTGTCCGCAGCCAGCAAACGACCGCCGTTATCTAGCACCGAAATGTCCACATGGGCCACGCCGCTACCGTCAGCAAAACGACAAGCCCCACGAACAGTGCCGAATTCTTGGGGAACGAGCGACCATTCCCTGGCATCTGCCACATCAAAAAACGCCGCCTCGCTACCCGGAATCAAGGCAGGCGCATCCACCCGGGCGTGCAGCCAACCACTATCAGGCAAATCATTCACAATCACCTGGCCGTCGGGACCTATGGGGCTGGAAAACTCTCGGATTACCCCATTAGGCGAGCGCAGCGTGAGTTTCAGGTAGGTGTCCGGTCCCGATAAACCGGAAAACAGTGTGTTGGTCTTGATCCTTTTGTAGACATACCCAGGAACCTCAGGCTGTGCAAAGTTGAGAACCAGATTCCAGGTTTCCGTTGTGGCTGCTGGGACCTCTCGGCCAACCGGCACCGATAAAATAGCCCGGTCAAAGATGTCCACATTGTAATTGTTCACCCGATTCCAGGTTCTGGATATCGGAGCTTCCTGAGTCTGATAGGGGTCTTCAAGGCCTACGGCGGGTTTCGCCTCAAGCAGTGGATAGATTTGAGACGATGAAGGAGGGATCATGTCTATGGACACACCCACCTCGGCGGAAAGAATCCTGCACGGACCACTGAAAGTGACATTCACCGGCAGACGGAAGACCTTCTGAAGCGTGGAATAACTGCGTGCACGAACCTCCGAATCGGTAGATTCGACGAAGCTCCATTCCGAGGTCAAGCTCGTGTCCGTGGTGCCCGAACTGACGATGAAACGGCCCGTTTTTCCAACCATCGAGTGGCCAAAGGCGACCACGCGAGACTGCCCGCGCGGCTGGATGGAGAACTGGGTGTTAGCGCTGTCGACCGTAAATGAAAATGGAGCAGCGCCCCAGGGCAGGGCGCTACCCTGCACGCGCACCTCGTAGGCACCTGATACCAGTGCCCCAAGAGTGATTCCGCCATCGGAACCCGACACCAGTGTGCGCTGGTAGCCAAAAGGACCGGTGATCGTCACCGTCAATCCGGGGAGTGTGGCTCCGCCACCGTTAAGCAGGGTAACCGAGTGGCTGCCGGCGGGCACCTCGCGCAGCCAGAGACTCGTTTCCGGCGTGCTGTCACTTACGATCACAGTGCGGGAATTCCCCCCGCTGATGACATGCTTGGTTGGCACTTGAACGGTGTACGTCCCAGGAGTCAGTCCGGTGACGGCGAAGGCTCCGTCGGCATCGGTGATCACCTCGACGCCAGCAACGGAAATCTTTATCCCAGCAAGCGGGTTGAAGAGGGCGAAGCCGTATCCTGTAGCACCGGACACATCGGCCGCGACAGTGCCTCGAATCACACCTCGGCCGCTGGCGGTGATGTCCACCTCGTCATCATGAATGAAGTCCTGCAGGTTGATTACGCGGCTGCGACCACTGTAGGAGCCGGACATTTCAAGGAGGTAGCTGCCCTTGTCCATGCCGTCGATGAGCGCCATGCCCTGGGCATCGGTGGTGATGGTCTGCCCACCACGCATGTAACCGCTGCCGATGTATGGCGAGAGCTCACTCTCTATGAAGAGGTTGGCAGCGCTCACACGCGCCTGATTGTCCGGAGCGAAGGACCATGTGAGATTCCATGATCCGGCAGTGAAGAGCTGTTGTGCTGGAACGGGCGCGCCGCTGGCATCGTAGATCATTGGATTGATCAGGTAACCATTGGGGCGAGTTCCTTCGGACCAGTCGGGTATTCGGCTGCCATCCGCCTCAAAAAGGAACGACGAGGACGCGGTCCCTTCGAAGATATGTGTCGCGCTGTAATGCGGCAACCACTGTTCCGCCAAGGGCGCACCGGCATTCTGGCTGGGACCGCTCAGATCATAGTAAAAACGCTTCGCTCCCTGCCCGGCGCTTGCCATGTAATCCATATCCACCCAGATCTTGCGTGGAGGCCCGAAATGACGACGGACGTTGGTCGCCATCCTTGAACCACTTCCTGAAAAGCGCGCCTTGTTGATCTGGAGAATCCTAAAGGTGGAGGACGGCAGCGCATTGCCATTGCTGTCTTTCACATGGACCCGGAAACTCCGGGTAAGATTACTGCTCTGCACCAACGTACGCCCATTAGACGGCCCGATAAGGGCCATGGACTCCGGGTGAAACGAAAGCGCTGTGAGTGTGCGGCCCGCATCCTGGCTGGCATAACGTGTATACACATCGCCGGCCAACTCGCGCCATGCGGCGACCACCCCGCCTCCGGGCATAGTGGTCGTCACTATCGCCCGTCCACCGATGCCGACGAGCGAGCCGATCTGCTCACCAGCAGCGCCTGAAAGCGTCTGGCTGGCAACCCAATTGTCCGTATCGCTGCGCCGGAACACGCGAATCTCATTGAACGAGGGCAGCCCGATCACCAACGTGGAGCCATCGCTCGCAATCCCAACCTGCGCCCCCGGCTCCGCCACCTGAAGAAGATTGGTTTCCGGCGGAAGCGTGCCTGCGGCAAGATGCGCGGCCACATTCTGCAGCACACTCACCTGGCTGCTGTTTCCGGCGGAACGGACCATCAACAAATCGGGCCCTGCATTGACGATACGGTGGATTTCTGGATACGCTCCCCCATAAAAGTCGATGCTCCGGGCCAACCCCCATGGGTGTGCTCCTAGCAGCGGTTGAAACAAATGTAGCACACCCGGTGCCCCTGATGACGTCGTCAGACTCCACACGCTGCGCTTCGGCCCCGAAGTCACGGCGGCGAATCCATGGCCGCCTGCCACCAGCGACCCCAGGTTTAACCACGAACCCGTATCGGCAATGGAATAACCAGTGAGTTGAAACCCCGCCGTCCACCCGGGTCGGGTGAAGGTCACCGCGCCAGTCTCATGCCAAAAATCCTGCACGCCACCAACGACGGAGAGCAGTGGGCTTTCTTGCAACGCAGGCGTGCCCGTCACCACCCAATCAGCGGAGAAGGCGACAGAAGAACCGAAGCGCCCGTTTTCATAGTTATGAAGACGGGGTGAAAAACTTATTGCACGAACGGCAGCGTCCCAATTGTTGAAGGTATCAGCAAAGGTCCAGCGGTCTGACCATCCGTCCCGACGGAAAGTGTGAGCGGCACCCACTTCTTGCAAACCGTCCTGAAGCTCAGCGATAATTTTAAGCGTGGCACCAATCGATGCCGCCGCATCCTCCGCGCCACCACTCAGGCCAAGCGAAGTGCCAAGATCAGCAAAAATGCTGGCATAGTTTACCTGCGGAGTCAGTTCGAATCCTGGCTCGCCAACCACCATCAAATCCTCACGAATTGCGATCGGAGGATTGCCTCCGTTGACTTGCAGATCCGCATCTGGCGTGAAAACGGGGCCACCGTAGGCGCTCATGAACCATGGCATTAATCCCCAGAAGGCAAGAAATTTAGGATAGCCTCTCAATGCCTGAAACACATTGGACATAAAATTCTTCATCAATGAGTCATCATCCCTGTTCTTTTGCCAGAAAGATGGATCCAAGGACTTGGAGCGTTTGGCGCAATTGATATGTAAGCATGCATGAGGATAAGTTTTATCAATCGCTCTAATATCAGTTCAACATCGGTAACTCTTAGCTCTCGCTTTATGGGTTACCCCGCTTATTTTACACTTCCTAAACAATGCATGATGCATTTCTGCCGGTTTTGAGTCTCACTCCAGCGTCGCCTTAAGTCGGCGCTGCTTGACAGCCGTACTCGCTCAAGCACCTTTTAAAACATTGCCCATTCAGCCCACGAAGGCCTTGGCAGGTTCATTTCGTCCCGAGCTAGGATCCTGTGCGGTCCACCAGCAAGTCACTCCCCGGTTTTGTCCGTGCGTTTGCTCCTTGGATTGTGTGCTATTCCTGTAGTGTTCATTAGCACATTGTCGCTAGCACATGCCAGGTATAACCCCGGTGGAATCAGGCCTTCGTGTGTGCCGAATCTCCATTCGGGACGAAGAGGTCGTGGGTTCGAATCCCGCCAGCCCGACCAATGGAAAGCCTTCATAATGAAGGCTCCATGGGTCAAATGGCAGTCTGCCATTCCTGCTATGTGTGCTAGCTTTAGCACACCTTTTTTAGCACATTTTGGCCCCTTTAGCACACCGCCATTAGCACATCGTGCCCCCGCCGACCCCTCGCTTTGGGGGGCGTTTCGCCCTTTTCCATCTCGGGTCCTGCGGTTTGATGAGCAGCTTTTTGCCGGTCACTTGCCGTGTGCTCCGGGGTTCAAATCTCGTCCGCTCTCGCTCGCCCCTTCTTTCTCCACCGCGTCCCCTGCCCTTTCGCACCTCAAGGCACCTGTCTTTTCCGCCACCCTCAGCCTCTTCGTTGACGAGGCTCCCCTGGCTATGAAAGGGCTCTTCAAGCGCGGCAAAAACTGGTGGGTCAGGTTCACTCCCTGCCCTGGGCAACCCCAACTCCGTTTCTCTCTCGACACCCCCGATGAAGCCAGGGCCATTGTCCTGGCTCGTGACATCGTCACCCGTGTCACGGCCGAGGCCCAGGCCTCTCTCCAGGAATCCCTCCTTGAGCTCGACAACTACCTGCGCGCCAAGAAGGACCACGGCCTGTCCTCCACGACTCTCACCACCCGCAAATACGTCATCCGCAGCTTCATCGAGTTCCTGGGCGTCACCAACCCCAGGGCCTTCACCCGCTCCATGGTCGAGTCCTGGTTCGAGCACCACCGCCAGCGCAACCCTCACACGGCCTGGCATTACCTTCAATCCGTGAACGGCTGGTTCAAGTGGCTGGTGGAAAAGGGCAAGCTGCCCATCAACCCGGCGGCAGGTGTTCAGCCTCCCAAGCTCCCCCTGCGCCGTCGGCGTCACTTCCTGCTCCCTGATCAGGCCAGGAAGCTCCTGGACGCCTGCGAGCAGCAGCCCGGGCTCAAGTTTGCCATCTACTGCGGTCTGCACGCTGGCATGCGCAAGAACGAGATCATTGAGGCACGACCGGACTGGTTCGACCTGCACAACAACCTGATCCACATCCAAGCCACAGCCACATTTCAGCCCAAGGACCGCGACAACCGCTCCGTGCCCCTAACGCGCGAGTTCCGGAATTGGATTGAAACCCACTATGGCCTGCAGGAGCCGTTCATGCTGGAGCCCAAGTCGACGCACGGCTCTTACCGCTACCGCTATGACTTCCGGGCTTCCTTTGTGAACCTGACGAAACGGTGTGGTTTTCCAGAGCTCACGTTCCATGACCTGAGGCGCACGTTTGCGAGCCTGCACGTGTCACGAGGCACTTCGATTTACAAGGTGGCGCGCTGGCTGGGCGATGGGGTGGAGGTAGTGGAAAACCACTATGGGCACCTGATCCCGCAGGATGATGAGATCGACACGATCTGGAGCCCCCGAAAGGCCTGAACCCCGTTGCGCAACGATACGCAACGATGCGCAGGATGGGCTAGCACCGATCAAGCGACCGAGCTCAAAACAACCTCGCTGCTTCGGTCATGCAGAAGACTCCTGCTCCCAGGAGAACAATGGCGCACAGCCCGAAGAAAAGGACCATGAAAAGGAACCAGCAAGTTCGCTGATTTTTGTCCAACACGATGGCCGGAGAGATTTGCACTGACCCGCTCTTCAAGGATCGCCAGCAATGCCAGCTCATGGCGATGCCAAAGCCAGCCAGAACTAGTCCGGCGATGAGCACCGAGCAGGCGTGAGTGAGATCAGACATGGCGAAGGATTGCGGCTTCTAGAGCATGAATCCGTCATGTGGGCGTGTGCCACAAGCGCTGAATCAACGCACCCCATGGCACCCTCCATTCACCGCGACTCACGCCCCTCACCTGCCAGCATTTGGTGATGCAAACGGATGGATTCCCGAAGTCACGGTGACGAGGGCTTCCTCCATGGACCTTCCTGACCTTTTCCCAGCCAACCCCATGCAGCTCAGAACCCTTCGCGGTTACAACTTTTCCGAGGTCTCCTCGGCCATGCAGAAGGCGATCCGCCGAGGGGACGCTCCCCTTGCCGGCTACTGGGCCTTGGAGCTCTGGAGCAGCGGCTTTGGCAAGTATGTCTGGAAGCGCTTGCTGACCATCAGCGCGGAGGACTGCTGGGGCATTCTCACCCAGGAGGTGAAGGCGCTGCACGACTCTTACCTAGTCATCAACGAGGGCGTTCCGCCACGGCAGGCCAAGGGCCGCATCTTCATCAGCAAGGCGGTCATTTTGCTGTGCCTGTCCAAAAAGAGCCGCGACCCCGATCATTTGCAGAACATGGTCTATGACCAGCAGGCGGGGCTGGATGCGGAAACGCTGGCGCAGGAACTGCGCGGGAGCGGCGAATACGTGGCCATCCCAGAGTATGCCTACGACTGCCATACGCGGGAGGGCAAGAAGCGCGGGAAGACGAAGGCGGACTTCTTCAAGGCGGAGCAGGCAGCCCTGGAGCCGTTTCAGCCGGGACTGTTTGATCACCTGATCGAGTAGGCAGCCTGGATTCGGGCTGATTTCGGCAAACTATGAAGCGCTCGGCCTTCGCAGCCTAGCTGCCCGTTCTCGAACCAGGTGCAGATAGGCCTCACGCTTCGGTTCGCTTAAAAAGCTTCGCTGAATCCAAAGCGGCCACTCAGCCTCCGCCTGGTGCAGCAGCTTTTCCAGATCCGAACGCATCAAGTCGGGTTGCAGGCCGCAGCGCTCCACCGCGAGGTAGTCGAACAAGTCGCGCCTGTTGAGATTGCGTTTCCGACCACGAATGGGCAGAGCGGTCTCCTCTTGAGGGTTTTTTAAGACGATGCTCGTGTTGAGCAAGTCATAGGCAGGACTTAGTGCGACCCGACCGGAGCGACTGAGGAGCGACCAGTTCTTCAAATGCATGTCCTCGTTGCCCGTGAGAAAGCAAAACCAGACCCGCTGCATTAGCTTTCGCTTCTCGATCACCGGAAACGTGCAGAACCGCTCGATCATGCCCACCACCTGCTCCATTGAGCTGTCGTACTTCGTGTCGCGGGTATGTCCCAGCAACTGGGCACCATCTTCAAGGGGAAGCCGCTCTCCCTGCCCCACGCGATCAAAGCGGCGGATGAAGTACACGAGTGAACCGTCGGTGGCTTCGACCAACCCATACACCGGCACTTCGATGCCGGAGTGATCGGCAAGAGTCATCGTCAGGGCCTCGTTGGCAGGCACTTCAGGCCATTGAGGCGGGCAGGCTTTGAGAATGAAGCGCCCGCCACGGTCCACGACCTCGAAGCGATTTTCCTTGATGCGCAAGATGGCGCTGAGCTTGGGCTGCACGCCCTGCACAGACATTTTGTCGGCCCTGGCCGCCGCTTCTTCCAGCTGCTGTGCCTGGGTGTAAGGCAGGGGGGCAATGTCCATCAGCCTCGCATCCAGCCGTTTTAGACCTGCACGACCATAGCGAATGCCATCCGGTATCTCCTCCAGGGTGATTCGACAGCGGTTCATCTTCCACCCTCCTCGATCACCTTAATTGAACCGACCACATCCTGCCCCACCGCGATCAACTGCCGGTAGCAATCTCGTCGGTCAATTTTGAGCTGCCTCAGCAAGGCCTCAAGCTGCGCGCCTTCAGGAAGCAGGCCATCCAGGAAAGGAGGAAAGTCTGAAAAGAGGTATGGCTCGTCACGGACAGGAAGGCTCAATGACACCGGTGGCCCCGAGTAGCCGGGCTCATAGACGAAACTCCATTGGCCATTTTCAAGTTGTGCCACACGTCCCGCTAGGACATCGCGTTGAAGGACCAAGGCGCGCCGTCCAGAGGCCTGTTGCTCAAATGGTGTGATTCTCATGCTTCCTGGTCTTTAAGGTCCGCGCCGGCTTGCCACTGCAAAACCAGCGGGCCAGTTGGGGCCAACGTGACATTCAGAACGGCAAGCACCGCCTGCACATTTTTCCATGAAACTTGGTCTCCGCCGGACTCGATGCACTGCACGACCTTGCGGCTGACGTTGGCCAGTGCAGCAAGTTCGATCTGTGAGAGATCCGCAGCTTTGCGGTGGAAACGCACCAAGGAGGCCAGATTCATGTTTTTGTTTCTTATAGGGAGCAAAAGTAGTCTTCTTCATTCAAGATTCAAGAGATCCGGGTGCATAATTAGCGTTTCGCCTCTTTTAGGGAGCAACAAGGCCACCAAAGCCTCATTAGCCCCTGATCTCATCGTTGAGCGGCGCTAATGCTCCTTTTAAGAGGCAAACTCCTTTTTCGCCGAGTGTGCTCCATGGTTCCCGCTCGGGAACATGAAGGCCAAAGCTTTGGCTTCCCCTCTCTGATATTCCCGCTCGGGAACGCGATTCTCAGATCACCAAACTCCAATCGCAATAACGCCCCTGTTGGTCGCATCAAGTTCACGCGCGGGGTCGCAATATCCTCATCCCCTGCCCTGGCTCGTGCCTGTAAAAGGCCTCCTACGCGGCCATAAAGGCGGGTGATCGTGGCTACTTGGAGGCTCCTCTGATCTGGCACCACCACATGGTGCCACAAACGGATGGACAACGGTGTCCTGCGTCGCCGTCACATGGTGATCAAATCGGCGCGACGGCTCAAGGGACGGTGACGAGGCCAAGGGGTGCCCTGCATGGGGCCAATCCTCCGAACCCACCCCTGACCATGAAGCCCTCTGACTCCCAAGCCGCCCTCATCCAGTGGGGCATTGAACTGGAAACCCGCCTCCCTCAGGCCTGCGCCGTGCCCGTCGGTGGTTACCACGCCGGCCTGCCTGTGGTCGCCGCCATCACCCCCACCGGCGCGCGGTTGACCGCCCCGGTGTTCAACTCCGAAGCGTGGAAAGCCGAACGCGACGGCTCCATCCGCTGTGAACCCGGCCAAATCCCCTGCGAGTTTGTCTCCCCCATCCTCCACGGCGAGGACGGTGTGAACCATCTGATCGCCTTTGTGGACTGGCTCAACGCCGTCGGTGCCTCGGTGGACCGCTCCTGCGGCTGTCACATCACCGTGGGCATCGAGAGCGTGATCGGCACCTCTGACCCGAAGGCGGTCAGCTCCTTCCTTCGCAAGCTCGCCCACATTGCCCGCTGGCACGCCCGCAGCCTCTACGGCCAGACGGGCACCGACCGCCACCTCAACCACTACAGCCACCCGCTCTACGAGCAGACCGCCGAGCACATGCGCAAGCTCGTCACCTGCGAGGAGGAGCGCGTCAAAGCCGAGTGCGCCGAGCACTGCGGACGCGGCATGGTGAACTTCCGCAAGGCCTTCCGCCGTGACCGCAACGGTCGCTTCGTCGGCGTGATCGAGTTCCGCGTCTTTGCCGGCACGCTCAACCTCGACAAAATCCTCCACCACCTCGCCAGCGTGCTCGGACTGTGCCGCCGCGCCCATGAGGTCCAGTGCCTCGGCGGATTTTGCAAGAACAAGGTGCAGCAGAAGCGCACCGCCACCGCCCAGGACGCCCTGCGCTTCCTCTGGGACTACCTGGGCTGGACCGGCAGCGCGCGGCCCGTGGCCCTCGGGCTCTTCGGCAAGCTGCACGCCGGGTTCCGCCACTACCGCAAGACGGCGCAGCGGCTCTGCCAGCAGTTCGACGCCCGCTACCCGGACGCGGATCTCTAACCCTTTTGCCTGCGCTGCCCGCAGGCTGCGGGTGGCGGGGCATGAACCCAAGCAACCCAAACCCAAAGAAGACGACGACCATGTGTGTGATCCTTGTATGCCCTGAAGAAGTGCGCCCGAACCCCGAGGTGCTGTATGCCTGCCATGAAGCCAACCCGCACGGAGCCGGGCTGGCGTGGCGGGAAGGCGGCCGTGTCCGCTGGCAGAAGAACCTGACCACCGGAGAGGTGGTGAGCCTGCTCAAGAAGCTGGAGGGCGAGGTGGTCATCCACTTCCGCTGGGCCAGTGTGGGCGGGGTGGATGCGCGGCTGTGCCATCCGTTCCCGATCACCTCGAAGGCCAATGTGAGCCTGTCGGGCATGGCGGAGAGCGTGCTGTTCCACAACGGCACCTGGAGTGGCTATGAAGACGCCCTGGAGAGGCTGAGCGAGGAGCGCGACCTTCCCGCCGCGCCGATGAGCGACACGCGGGCGGCGGCGCTGCTGGTCCACAGCACCGGGCCGGATGTGCTGGAAAAGCTGCCAGGGCGCTGGGTGTGGATGAACGCGGCGGAGACGCGGCTTTCCGGCGCTTGGGAATCCTGGCGGGGGATGCAGGTGAGCAACACGCACTTCGTCCCCAGGCTGAGGGCCGCCCAGGCCCGGCGAGCGGCCAAGACCAAGCCTTCGCTGCCCCTGCACCAGTCCTGCCTTTTTGCCTGCTGAACCCTCACCCAACCCGATACCCAAATGAAACTGTTCAAACTGATCGCCAGCCGAGCTGGCCAAGTGCTCTTCGATGACCGCGTGGAGGCGGAGTCCCCCCGAGAAGCCCGGGAGCAGATGAAAGCCCTGCTGGGCATGAGCTCACTGACCGGGGTGGTGTATGCCATCACGGAAATCCCTGTGGACCTCATCCAGAGCATTGTGGATGCGCGGCTGGCGGAGGCGGTGCAGAGGCTGCAAAGCGGGCGGCCGCCGCAGCGGGTGGAGGACTTGATCCGCCCGATTGCCGCTGAGGTGGCGCGGGAGCAGCTGGCGAGCCTGCGCACAGCTCAAGCTCCGGCGGCTGAACCTGCCCCCTCCCCTCAGCGCTTCGATGCGTTCACCAGCGGTGAAGCGCCTCCCGAACAACCCCAGCCTCAGGTGCAGCGCCGAAGGCCTCGACGCCCCACGGCGGATGGGCGTGAGGTGGACTGGCGGGCGGTGCGCAGGCTCTACCGGCGCACGGGTTCCATCAAGCAGACGGCGGCCCGCTTTGAACTGTCGGTGAACTCCGTGAAGGCGCGCTGCCGCCGGGAGGGCTGGACCCATGAGTGAGCGCCTTTCCATCACCAAGTATGGCACGCGGCACTGGGCCGTGTGGATCGACGGGCAGCTGCTGGCTGTCACCCTCTACAAGAAGGGCGCGCAGGCCGTGGCCACCGCGATTACGAAGCTCTCCACGCATTCCGGAAAGGAGGTCCATCATGGCATCCAAGCCGCGTGAACGAGCCCTCAAACCCTTCACGGCCTCGCCAATGAACTGGCGACCGCGCCTGGCGGAGGATTTGATTGGTCAGGCGAGGCGAGTAGCCACGGCACAAGTAGCCAAAGCCAGGCGGCTCTCCTGCGATCCATCGGCCACAATGAAGCTGCTGCTGTATGGACCGCCCGGGGTGGGCAAGACCAGCGTGGTGGAGCTGGTGGCGATGCAGCTGGCAGGCACGCCCCTGGCCATTGAGGACTACAATGGACGGGAGGTGACGGTGGATGTGGTGCGGCAGTGGATGACGCAGCTGCCCTACGGAAGCCTGTTTGCACCCTGGTCGGTGAAGATCGTCAATGAGCTGGACCGCTGTTCGCGGGAAGCGCAGGACCTGCTTCTCACCTACCTGGACCGGCTGCCGCCAGGGCGGGCGTTCCTGGGGACGAGCAACCTGCAGCTGGACCTGCTGACGGAGCGGTTCCAGACGCGGTTCCAGGCGATCAAGCTGCTGCCGCCGAGCACGGAGGAGCTGGCGGAGTTCCTGAGCACGCACTGGGCCGTGCCAGTGGTGACGGCGAGCCAAATCGCGGTGGGCAGCGGCGGATGCGTGCGAGCCGCGCTGGCTGACCTGGAATCCTACCTGGACCAGCAACCCTGAACCTTGAAAACAACCCAACAGAGAGACAACGACCGATGAAGAACATCCAGAGAATGATTGAGGAGCGAGGCGGCTTTGAGGCCGTGCGGGAAAACTACCTGAGGCTGGAGAACCCGCCGTTCATGCGGCTGGTGGTGGAGGTGATTGGAGGGCCGTATGAGAACGGCGGCTATGAGGTAAGCGTGGCGCACTACGGGGAGCAGAACGGCGACGCGATGCGCGACCCGGAGATCACGTTCCTCGTGGTGCCGTCGGGAGAGGTCACAACCTGGACACCGCTGACGTTCGAGAACAGCTACATGGGCTGTTATCAGGTGGTGGCTGAGGTGACGAGGGAGGGCCGCTTGCGGGTGAAGAATGCCGCGATGCTGCACGACCTGCGAGACTTTGCGAACCAGTGGGACTGCAACCTCAAGCACCAGGGGTTGCCCAGGGCGTCGTGATACCACTCCAATCGGGTCACCTCCACCGTGGCGCCGGCATCCACATACAGTGCGCGGCTTTTCAGCCTGCCGAGCTCGTCGTGGACGTTCCAGCAGAGGTTGCCATTGGGCTGCAGCAGGCGCACCGCGCGGCCCGCGAGGTCGTAGCTCGATGCGGGCAGCTCCCAGGTGCAGTTTCTCGGCTGCACGTCCATCACCGCCGATGCGGGCGCGGCTGCAAGGAGCAGCAGCAACCACAGCAAAAACATGGACACCAGGCGGGACATTGTCCCCTTTCTAGCAGCACAGACGGCTAAAGGAAGGAGCTTTTACGCGGCGTTCGCGCGATCCCTGTTCCTCAACAACATCAACCCCCGCAAGCCCGCCCCCGGCCCCGACTACGGCATCATCGCCAAACACCCCGCCAACCTCGGCAACCGCCTCTGGTGGCAGCAATTAAAGAGCGCCCGCCACGGCGGCGCCAAAAGGTTCACCTCCCTCCGCTGGATGCCCGGCGAATGGCGCGAGGACGACCCCGGCAACCCCGTCTGGCTCGAACCCCAGTTCGTAAGCTCCACCACCGCCACCTCCATCCTCCCCGCCTTCCGACCGCCCTCACGCCACAAGGCCCGCAACCTCGACCACTTCCGGCTGATTTGCCATGCGGAGGGGTTTGTCGAGGCCGTCAAACGGGGCATCAACAACGGCTGCATCTAACAGGCAGGGGCGAGCCGAGGTTGCTGGCACCAGCCGAGACAGACAGCGAGGCACGAGCTGCCCGCAGGCTGAAGGAGACGTGAGGCGGCGACGAGCTGGAGATGATTCATTTGTGCAATATTCCCCAAGATTCACATCGCCCCCCATATTCAGTAACGAGTGCAGTAGCTTTAGCCTGCGTCTCCATTACTAAATCATAGGTGAGCCTGCCGCGAAGTTTGAAAAGGATGTATCCTCCACCATTCTCGTCATCATCGTATACGTTCACTTCAGGAAAGGCATCCTTGATTGCGCAGACGGCTTTTTCAGATGGTGGCCACTGATCGAAATCAACATTGAAATCAATGATGTAGCTCTTTGAAAAGTCGAAGCCTTTGGCGCTTAACCTTCGAAAGACATCGCCATCAGCATCATTGGGCCAGTTGGTTGTTTGCATATTTTCATCTCACACGAACTCCGGTTAGTCGCCATCTTCAGTTCGCATTTTTTTCCCCGGAGATTCGATTTTGTTGTGGTTGGTTTCGGATTTGGGTCCGTCATGTGAATCCAAACGACGAGACTCTTGTTTGAATGCTTCCCTGTTATTCGGAGCAGGCGTCCAATCAGTTGCTATATGCTGATCGCCCGTTTCCGCCTCAACACGCTTCCCTGATGCCTGAGAGCGCTGCTTGTCGCCCTTGCCGTCATAGGTCATGCCGCTCGCATGAGTGTTAGTGTACGAGCCTGTTTGGCTGTTGTTGTCAGAGTGGGTTTTCGATGCGGATGCTGTTGGTGATCCTCCTCTGGCCTTCTTGCCGCCTGGCAGCGTGCCCGCCGCGCTTGCTGCATCGTTCAAAGCTCCCACGATGTCGCCCTCGCTAGCTTTTTCAACCGCGTTCACCCCAGCCTCGGCACGCTCAATCTTGTCATAGGCGTTTATGCCTCCACGCACGACCTTCTGAGCGCCCGCAGGAACGAAGGGAACGCACATCGCTCCCGCATCCAGCGCGGTGTCACCAGCAGCCTGCTTGAACTCGCTCCAGTCACCACCGGCACCGTTCCATGAAGCGTCGGCAGCGGCACTGTTGCCGGTCGCTTTATGATAACCAGTGGCAGCGGCACCCCATGCTATTTCAGCGCCGTTCTTCACGATCCTGCCGACATCGTGGATCACATTGCCAATGTCCCAGATCGTATCGAGCGCCAACCCATCCGGATCAAAGCTCGTCCAGGGATTCTGCTTCACATAGGCATAGAGGTTGGGGCCGTCCACGAACCCGGCCGGATCACGGCTCAGCCACACGCCCGTTTCCAGGTCCCGGTAGCGGAACCCTTCATTCAAGAGCCCTGTCGGGTCCTCATCCTTCGTGTTCGCCCTCTGCTTGTCCGCGTTTTCACCCGTCTCCTTCGTCCGCTTGCCGTAGGCTTCGTAGCTCGCTGTCCACGTCAGGCTGCCTCCGCCGTCCGTCTGCGCCACGATGTCACCTCGTCCGTTGCTCAAGTTGTATTTCAGTGTCGTCCCCCTCCGGCTGTAGAGCAGGCCGCCCACTCCGCCTCCCATGTCTGGGCCTCGACTGTACTCCACTGTAGGCACGCCTGGACTAGCGATCTGCGTCGGCAGGCTCGCGCTTGCCACTTCCCACTCCGCCAGGCTCAGCCCTCCGCTGAACACCACCGTCGTGCCTTGTTCAGCCTGTCCGCCTCCGGTCTTCGTGATCCCGATCCGCCGGGTACGGTGGTCGTAGCGGTAGCCATGCACCACCCCGTCAGGCATCGTCACTTGCTTCAGCCGGTTCTGCGCGTCCCAGGCATAGCTCGTCACCTGCGCCCCGCTGCCAGCATCCTGGATGCCCTGGTTCGTGCGGTTGCCGTTGCTGTCGTAATGCAGCACCCCATTCTTCTGCACCGGCCCCTCTTCCAGAAGCCGCTTTTCCCAGGTCCGAAGCTGGTTGGACTCGTTGTAGTGATAGCCCCAGAACCCGGGCTCCGCACCACCCTGCACGGCCTTGCTGGCACGGTTGCTGGCGTCGTCATAACCGTAGGTGGTGCGCGTCAACTCCCCAGCGGACTCGCTGACAACCTCCTCCGTCAGACGGCTGGCGTCGTCATAGCTCATGTTCGTCCTGCGCCAGCCCTGCGGCCGGTGTGATGACACCGGCCACTGCTCGTCATGGGACACCACATTGCCCAGGGCGTCGTGATACCATTCCAATCGGGTCACCTCCACCGCGGCGCCGGCATCCACATACAGTGCGCGGCTTTTCAGCCTGCCGAGCTCGTCATGAACGTTCCAGCAGAGGTTGCCGTTGGGCTGCAGCAGGCGCACCGCGCGGCCCGCGAGGTCGTAGCCATAGAGTGTCACCCGGTCGTCGGTGCCCAACCCAGGCGTGGCGGCGTCATCGCGGATGCTCAATGGGCGGCTGAGGTTGTCGTAGGTGGTGTGAGCGGTGCGGCCTGTGCCGAAGGCGGCGCGCACGCGACTGCCGGCGAGATCGTAAGTGTAGATGTGGGTGAGGCCGCAGGAAGATTCTGTCATGAGCCAGCCCAGGGCGTTGTAGGTCATCGTCACGGCGGCCTGCGGGTGGTTGTCCTCGGCGACGCTGAGCAGGCGGCCTGCGCCATCGTAAGCCAGCAGGCGGCGCAGGTCGGGCGACACCACCTCCACCAGCCGGTCACGGGCGTCGTAATCGAAGCTGGTCGTCCGATTGAGGCAGTCCACCTGGGCGACCTTGCGGAGGGCGTCGTATTGGAAGAGCTGTGTGTCCTGGTTGGCGAAGACCTGTTTGATGAGGCGGTTCTGGCCGTCATAGTAAAACCGGGTGCGCTGACCCAGGCCGTCCCAGACGTCGGTGCGGTTGCCGGCGAGATCGTAGGCAAAGTCATTTTCAACACCCTCCGGATCCACGGTATGAACCAGACGGCCGAGACCATCATATTGGTTGGTGAGGGACTTTCCCCTGGCATCGATGACTTGCAGGATGTTACCGCCCGGGTCGAGAAGGTGGGTGGTGACGTGATGCTGGAGGTTGGGAGCAGTGCCCGTGACGGGGGCGACGACGCGCCAGACACGGCCGGCACGGTCATGCCGGGTCAGGGTCACGGCGCCAAGAGGATCACGCACCTCGACCGTGCGCCCGACGGCATCGTGGAAGGTGAGGGTGATCGGGGCGACAAAGGTGGCCGCGCCGGTGGGTGACACCACGTTGGCCACCTCAGGAGCCATGACCTTCCATGGGCGGTTGCGGCTGTCGTAAAAGGTCTGGGTGGTGCGGCCCAGGGAATCGGTGACATGGGTCGGGTTGCCCGCGTCATCGTATTGAGTCACGGCCAGCGGGCGGCGTGTCACCAGAGATTCTGTGGCGCCATCCCAGACCTCGACCGATGAGGCGTAGGCATGGGTGGGGCGGCCTGCGGCATCGTGAAAGGTGAGCTTTTCCGAGGAACTCCACACGCCGTTGACCAGGTAGAGCTCGACCGAGCGCCAGAGCTGTCCGGCCGGTGTGTAATGGTTCTGCGTACAGGAGGCGTTATCCGCCTCATAAGGAGGGTAGACCTGGACCGGTTGGCGCAGGCCGTCGAAAACCGTGTAGGTCACCCTGCCCAGCGGGTCGACGACATAGGCAGCATTGCCAGCCTCATCAAAGCAGGTGAAGGTCGTGATGCTGCGGGCGCCGGCTGTTACCGGGTAGCTCATGTCCGCAAACTGCTTCGCAATCACGCGATAGGCCTTGTCATAGGTGAAGGTGGTTTCAAAGCCGCGGGGATCCAAGACTCTGACCGGCTTGAAGCCCTTTGTGTCAAAGACGCTGCCGCCGACGAAGTCGAGCGTGGCCGGATTGTCATCGGCGTAGCGTGTGACCTGACGCTGGTCCTGCGGGCCTGTGGCGTTGACCGTGGTGCGGACAAGCCGGCCGATGTCATCATACTCCTGCAGGGTCACCACACCACGGGGATCCGTGAGGGTTACCGGAAGGTTAAAGGCATTGTAGGTGGTGGTGGTGACGAGGTCGCCGTCGTAGGAAGGACTGCTTACCGGATTGTCCGCCGCCGGGAGCACCACGTTCTGCGGGGAGTAGGAGGGATCAGGGACGCCGTTGCCGTTGAGGTCAACAGTGGACCGTGTCCTGCGGTTAAACACATCGTATTCATGGAAGGTGCGCACCCCGTTTTCGTCCATTTCCCGGATGACGTTGCCATGCGCGTCATAGTGGAGTTCCTTGAAGAAGGCGGCCGCCTCACCTCCATCCAGTTCCGGATTTGACAGAAACTCGGTCAGGAGCAGGCGACGCGTCTGGCCTTGATAGGAGAAGCGTGTCGTGCAGCCCCTGGGGTTGGTCACGGTGAGCTTTTCGCCACCACCAGTGTATTGGGTGGTGGTGGTCATGGGATGCGTCAGCCCGGGGCCGACGTACTGGATTTCTTGCTCAACCCGTCCGTTTTCATCCGGCAGATAGTCCGTCACCAGATCCACGCAGGGAGGCGGTGCTCCGGCGGGGGGAACATAGGCGTCGGAAAGCGAGCCCAAGGGCGGGAGGCTCATGGCCCAGCCGGAAGGGTTTGCGGCCTGGGCGGTAGGCGCGACAAATCCGGAGGTCGTCAGGGTCTTGCGGTAGAGGAAAGACTTGAACCGGGCATAGTCCGGGTTTGTGGGCTGCGTGGGGTGGACAAAGGAGTAGTTTACGCGCCGAAGCAGGACGTCATCGCCGGTTGAAGGCGTTCCTCGAGTGTCGACCACATCCTCCTGGGTGCAAAGGCCGAGGTCGTTGAGAGTGCTGACCGATTTGATGCCGGCCTCGTCGGTCGTCTCGGTGCGGGTGCGGAAGACGGGATGATACTTGTAGGTTTTCACACCCTTGAAATTGCCGCTGACATTCGGCAACAATTCGAGCGGATCCTTGGGCTGCCCGGCGAGTGGTGAGGTTTCCTCGGTTGGATCATCGTAATACTGGACGCCGAGGGACTGTACGAAACCGTCGGGTGGCTGGTAGGCGTCCTGGTATTTATAGGTGGTGGTGTTGCCCGAAAGGTCGGTCACCGACTTCAGCGCCATGCCAGCGGATGGCTCAAAGGTGAAGTATTCCGTGCCGGCGGCGCTGGTGAGGTCCATCTTCGTGAAGGATAGGTAGACGACACCCTCGTTGATGTCGCCATCGGGGTAATTATCCTGCCAGCCGTTGAAGAAATTGGTCAATTCCTGAGGTCTCGTGACATGTGCCCCATGAAAGGCATAGGTGTACTGGCCGCATGGCCCATTGACAACCGTGTTGATGCCCCCAGTGACGGACTTGTCGTATTTGAGCAGGACATCACGCGTGCCGGAAAACTCGATGAGGGAGGGCTGCGCCGTCGTATGGTCCGGGCGTTGGATGCGGGTCAGAAGCCTGGGCAGTCCAACCTGTTTCCGGGTGAAGTAAAAAGCCCCGTTCCATCCTTCGTATGCCGTGGTCTGGTTGAGCGCGTAGCGAAATTCATGAGTGGCACCGCGTTCGTCCGTGATGCCTGCAATCTCCAGATGGCCGTAGGTCTGAACACCGGGCTGGGTGAGGTCGGGCGTGGGGTCAATCTCGTACTCATAGGAGTAGCTGTATTTGACCTCCTGAAGCACTTCAGGAGGCGATGGGTCCGGCGTGCTGCCGCGCCAAACGCTGACAAGCACCGGGTACTTGTTTTCGGAGCCGGAGCCCATGTTGTCCATTTTGGTGCTCAGGTCATTCAGGTTGAGAACCCCGGATTGCGCGCTGTAGCCATAATGCACCACCTCACCCGAAGGGCCGGTGATGCTCACCACGCGGCCCTTGTCCTGAGTGATGGCAAGCTTGCAGTCAGGCCTGTGAGGATCGCTGATGGTGGCTGGAATCAAGCTTGGCTCATCCAAAGTGCCCGGATTGTTGTCGTAATCGTAGCTGTAATTGATCTGGTTGCCCTGAACGGTTTCAACACGATCCAGCCGGAAATAATAATAGTCCGTCTTCATGCCTGTGGGTCTCACTCGGTCCTGGGGAAAGGACTGAACCAGGTCGCAGCGTGAATAATAGCATTTTGTGCCGTTCCGCTTGGTGAGCACAAAATTAATCGCGGCCGACGCCACACCGGCAGGCCACTGTTCAAGGGTGTCAAAGGCTGTCTTGGAATCATGACGCTCATCCGGTGAAGCCACCCATCTGGCCTTGAACCCACGCTCGACGGGATTGAGGGGGACAAAGTCCCAGTCAAGCCCCAGGTCCGTGAAGCTGTAAGCGGCTCCACGTTCGTCGGTCAGGGTGATTCGCGGAGGATTGCGGAGTTTGTCATACCGACGTTGATCCCAGTGATCCGGCTCCAAGGGCCCGCTCCTGACCACATATTGCCCATTCTGCATCCATACATGATAAAACCATTCGATCCAACGAGGCGTCGTGTTGGTGTTTAGCTCGAGACGCACATGAGGAGTCAAATTGGAAGTCCAGCAGGGGCCAAAAGGACGATCTGGACGCTCATCCGGACGCAGACCTGAACGCCAGGACCAGGCATCGGCGGCATAGTCACGACGCACCTGGATAGGAATATCAGTGGAACTGCTTTTGGCCCAGATGTCTGAGGTGGAGTGCCGCAATTGCCTGTTGTAGGAATCCACAAAGGTCTCCTCCGGCAAAGCCGACTCCTCGCCCTCGGCAGAAGGGGGACTGTCTGGAATTGGCGAACCGTTCAATCCAATCTTCCTGTAACGAGGGCCAGCCAAGTCGTTGGGAGGGACACTGCGTGGAATGTGCAACGGCATCTCTTCCAAGCCTTCTTGAGCCTTTTCAGACCTCCAGTCAACGCGCTTCAAGTAGCGGTGTGGCGCCCGCATAATGATGGATGCTCCATTCGCATGAGTTTGTCCCGGCCAGATACAGAAAACCTCCGTTCGTTTCTCCAAGGTCTTTCGGAGCGCTCGAACGATCAGGCGATCCGCAGGCTTTCCATCTTGGGTTCGCATTCTCCCGTTCGACTCAATCTGAGATTCTTGCACTACATCATAATCAATCTGCGAAGGCATGAAGTCATAGATATACCACCCGTATGAATAATTATTACCTGATGAGTAAAACACTTCCGCCATTGAATGCGGTGCATACTCACCAAACCATGATTCAGGGCCATAGTCCTTAAAATGCGTCCCCCCAACGCCCATAAACCAAGAAAAGGTTGCTACAACATCCTTCCGAAAATGTGAATCAAATCCAACTTTAACATCATCTTCAGATTGGGGAACAGTCTCGGCAAAGCTAAAATTATGGTATCCTTGACGTGTTTGAGACAGGTTGGGGCTGAATGGATCTGTTCCCTCCAGCATTTCTCTTTCGTTGCTGCGACCATCGCCATCCGGATCCAGGGACCAAGCCGAAGTGTCTGCCGTCAGGCCGCCCAGCCTTTCCTTTTCCCACCAATCCCAGAGCCGATTGTTATTCTTGTCCATGGTGTAGGGTCTTTCAGCCGGGTTAGTGCCCGCCAGATATTCCGCCAGATTGTTGATGCCATCACAATCATAGTCCGTTTCTGCTGTCTGTGATGACACATAAGTCTGGGTCTTGAAGTTAGCCCATTCCCATTCATCAGGCAGGCCGTCGGGTTCGGAGTCCTTGGCCGCGTCAGCCATGTTGGGGGCGGTTCCACGCCACATCTCCTCCTGATTCGACCAGCCATCCTCATCGGGGTCATCGTCACTGTCATACCTCAGGGGATCTGGAGTGGCAAGGGGGGGCTGAGGGGCCATGGTAAAATAGTCTCTTTCCCAATTATCGGGCAGTCCATCGTCATCCGAGTCAAAGTCACCATCTATCCGGGTTGGGTTGGTGCCTTCCTCCTGTTCCTGAAGGTTGTTACGAGCGTCGCCATCAGGATTGTCGGTGTCCGTCTGGGCGAGGTTGCCAAAATAGGCGCGCTCCCAGTTGTCATGAAGCTGGTCGCCATCGTAAGAGGAAATGGGATCAGTAAAGTCAAGGTAATGCTGAATTGCCGTCGTCGGGCGGGACACTGTTAATGGGGGAAAAGTCCTCCAATCGAAGGGATTGGTAACATCCTCATCATTGGTCAGCAGATGCTGGAACCACCACGTTTCCCACCAGTCGGGCAGGTGGTCGGACGCCGTCGCAGAATCGGAATTGATCCATTCCACGGCTCCAATCCCGGGTGTATTCAATGAGCGAGGCTGCCCTTGAAGATCGCGGGAATGCTGCGTTGGAACTCCTGCATGGACGCAGGCTTGGGACTCAGATGTCGGATAACCTTTGAACATCAGCTTCGGGTCAGCATCCAGACTTTGTGCCATGCCTCCCTGGATGAGATTGCCCTCAAAAACAAGAGTTACGCCGGTGACGGGTGGTTGAAGTGGCCACCCCTCTACAAGGGCTCCATATGAACCGCCTTCACGAGGAACACCGGCAGGAAAGTGATCATCCCAAACCATGCAGTTTCGCATTTTCAACGAGCCTGCGAGGTTGGCAACGGAGGCAATGCCTGTGACATAGCTGCCTTCAATCTTTGTGCTGTTCGAACGGAAAAAGGTGCATTGCTCCAGGGTGACGGCTCCGCCAAGGTTGGTCAGCGCGCCACCATCATGCCCCAAATCTGCTGGAGCAGGCTCACTGGATTCTCGCAAATTGCGGTAAAGCCGGACGTCCCGGAACAGACAGTTTACCAATCGAACCCTTGGAATCGTTCCAGTCGAGAAAGCTGGACTCACCCTCATGCCATCGTTGCCGCCCTCTGTAAAAATCAGCCCGTTGAACAACCAGTCCGCGCTGATGTTCCAGTCAGGTTTTTTGATGACGACCCCTTCTGTCCAGGAAGTCCTGGAAGCTCCGCTTGCTGCAATCAAGGCCACGTTGTTGACGGGATAGTCCCAGCCACTTTCAAACGGGTAAGAAATGCCTTCGTAGACTCCTGGGGTGATGAAGATCAGTCCGGGACGAATGCTGCCCGCAGGCAGTGATTGATACGCGCTGTGGAGCCCCTTGAATTTCTTGGGTGTCGCATTTGGCATATCCGCGCCCAAGGAAACGTCCACGACAGCATCTGGCAGCGGCGTCTCTGACGAATCGCTGGCGGAATAGCGGGCCGGAGGATTGGTGCCAGGTTTGAAGCGCGTATACTCCCAGAGGTTGGGGACCAAATCGCCATCCTTGTCAGAATCGGCGTCCGTTGGGTCCAGAGGAAGCAGGCTGTGCGCGACCTCGTAGCCATCGGGCATCTGGTCAGCGTCGCTGTCCGGGTTCACCGGGCTGGTACCGGCCAGGAACTCTGCCAGATTGTTCAAGCCGTCGCTGTCGGTGTCCATGGTGGCGTTGGTGGGGTCATTAACAGCAAGGCCATGACTCACCTCCCAGCCGTCCGGCAGACCGTCACCGTCGGTGTCGGCGCTGTTTGGCGATGTTCCCGCCGCGTACTCCTGGGCCAGCGTCAGGCCGTCGCCATCGCTGTCAGAACCGGGGGAGGAAAGCTGTGTCAGGTCTTGAAGTGTGGCGTTCAGGGACAGCAGGCCCGTCTGCAGCTCCCAGGCATCCGGCAGCCCATCCTGGTCCAGGTCGGCATCTGGATGATAAAAAAGTGCGGAGGCGATCCGGTGGTTGTTTGCCGTGGTGTAGACTGTGCTCAACGAGCAGTCGGCAATCAGCGGGGCCGATGAGGGCAGGTCTGAAACATGCATCACCACGCCGTCTCGGAGGAACTCCACCACAGAGCCGGTTCGGCGGATGCCGAAAAGGGTCGATTCCGTGTAGGTGCCGACGCTGGCCACAACTACGGTGCCGTTTTTATGGATGGCGGCCCCGGTGGTTGTTAGTGCATAGGCATACTCAAGGTCCGTGTTCGCGTTGTTGTTGTCTGTCTCCGTCAACCCGACCGCTAGGATACCGGTGGGCGGTGCGGTAAAAAGCAGGACTCCATTGCCGGTCATCTGCTGCCGACTGCTGGCATCAGCGTTGTAACCTGCTGTGGCGGAGGTCTTGCGCAAGCCGCCACGGGAGCCTGGCACGACCAGCGTGGCCGTTAGATTCTGCCAGTCCACCACCTCAGGCTTGATCAACTGCTCCAGGGGATCGGTGCCGCAGAAATATTCCTCACGGTTGCCGAAACCATCGCCGTCCTCATCGCCAGTGGGAGTGAACCCGTCCCTGAGCTGGGCAAAAGTGGGGTTGTGGCCGTGTTTGCGCTTGTAGTTGCTGATCTCCCAATCGTCCGGCATCAGGTCCTCGTCGAGATCGCCCGTGTAAAGAAAGGCGGAGTGAATCTCGCTGCCGGCCGTGTAGAACGCGGCGTCCACGATCAGCGGTGTCGAGACAGGCACGGCGGCCGTGTGATAAACAATGTTATTCTTGAGGAATTCGATCTGTCCCGCCACCCGGCGGATGGCGAAGTGCGTGGTGGAGTCGTAGGCACCCAGCGAGGCTTTTAGGGTGGCCGATGTGGTTCCAGTCCCCTCGTAGACGGATGCTTGGCCCGCTGCGGTGAATTGAATGGAGTATTCCTGGTCGGTGTAGCTGCGGTTGTTGTCGGTGCTCGTGAAGCCGACAGCCAGGGCACTGCCTGACTTGACCCTAAAAGTGAGTCTTCCGGTCTGGTAGATGGTCCGTCCGGCCAAGGCGTCGGCATTCGTCCAGCCCGTGCTTCCGGTCTTCACGGCTCCGCCCTGAGAGCCTGCAACGGGGGCGACGTAGGTGGTGGAGTACCATTCAACGGCGGCTGGGGAAAGCAGCGCCTGCAGGGGATGTGTGCCAGCAAAATATTCATCCAGACTGTTCATACCGTCCGAGTCTGGGTCGGCATCAGGGTCAAATGCGGCCAAGTCGGTCATGTCGGCACCGGCAGCCAGATACGAGAGCTCCCAGGAGTCGGGTAAGCTGTCATTGTCCAGGTCGCCCGTGTATAGCCTGGCGCTTGAGATCTGACCGGTGGCTGTCTTGAAGGAGCAGTCTGCAAACAGCGGGCCGGAACTGGCGTTGGTGGAGGAGTAGACCAGCACGCCGTCCCTGAGGAAATTCACCCGGCCGGAGACACGCTCGATGGCAAACACGCTCTCTGCCGTGTAGCTGCCCAGGGGCCCGGTCACATTGAGGTCCGTGGCGCTGTCAGGCAGGCGCTGCACGTCAAAGGTGCCGTCCGCCGCTAGAATGAAGGCCCAGTCGAGGTCGGCGTCGGCACGGCTGTCGTTAGAGGCGTTGAGCCCCACCGCCATCGCCGCAGGGGCGGCAACTTTGAAGGCCAGCTTGCCATCCTCCAGAATCTTCTTGGCGCTCACAGCATCCGCATCAAAGACGGTGGTGGTGGTGTTTTTTTGCAGGCCGCCATCGGTCCCGGTTGACTGGGTTCCTGCATGGAACTGCCAGATCACGGGTTCCAGGAAGCTCAGGGGATTGCCTGCGAGGCTGCCGTCCTCAAACTCCTGACGGTTTGTAGCCGAGTCTATGGAGGCAGGGCGGGGCGGGCCGTCAAGGTTACCTTGGGGCAGGAAGGCCATGACGTCTGCCCAGCCGGCATCGCCTGGCAGGCTGGCAAGCTCCCATGAATCCGGCAGGCCGTCGTCATCCAGGTCACCGTCATCCACCTGGCAGGAGGTCAGTTTGCTGCCCTGCTTGTAAAAGCTGCAGTCCACGAACACTGTGCCTGCGGAGGATGTGGTGGAGGTGTGCATGAGCTGGCCGTCCTTGAGGAACTGGACCTGAGCTCCGGAGCGCCGGATCGTAAACAGGGTGCTGGCGCTGTAGATTCCCAGATCGACCCCGGCCGTCGCTCCATGGTAGACCTGCGCCTTGTTGTCAGTCTTGAGCCTGATTGCGTGATCGATGTCCGAGTTAAGCTCCGAGGAGTCGATTAAGTTCAGACCGATGACAAAGTCACAGGTGCCGCCTGCAGCGGCGGTGAAAATAACGCTACCATCCCTGGCGATGCGCGGGGAGGCAACCGCCCCCGCGTTCCAGGCCGTGGAGCCACCAGCTGATTTGGTGAGTGCACCAGAGGAGTCGGTCGTGAGATTTGTGGTACCCAGTGTGCCACGGACCCAAGAGACAGGCTGAAAAGGGCTGGGCGGCATGGACTGGGCCAGGACGGGAAGCTGAATCAGAATGGCGGGAATTAGCAGTGCGGCAGTGAGCCCGGGAAGGAAGGCTATCCGTAGGGAAGAGGGAGCGCCGGATAAATTTCGTAGAACCGACAAAAGACGGAGAAAAAACATAGGCACAAGGCTTCCAGCAGGGTCGATGAGGTCCGACATGGAACGTCACCATTTACACAACTAAGACAATTGGAATATTTTTATTCGAAATAATTCCTATTTTGAATCAAGGCCGACAAGAAACCTGAGCACCTTAGCGCATCGTTTAGTTTCTTCATTTGGGTTGAGGGTGTTCAATATCGGCTTTCGGCTTTCTTCTTCACCACTAAAGTGCCTGACCTGCTTCCGGATTTTGGAATAGCTTCAGGTTGAGTTTTTCCCGGTTCTGAGTAGCCGTTTTTGTGTCTTGTTTGTGTTGCTTTTGACCTGCGCAACGCCCGCACTTCTTTGTGTTTATACGCCATTCTTCAAGCTTTTTCCGCGCGTCCTCGATGCTCCAAAACAAGTGCGTGTTCAGGCACTCATCCCGCAACCGCGAGGGCTGGCACTTTGGCGAACTGATTGAGGCGACCGCACATGCGGAAAGCTACCTGGAGCAGCCTCGGCGTCACCAGCAAAAATGGTGATCAAATCGGCGCGACACAAGAAGTCACGGTGACGAGGCAGGAGGCATGTCCAAGCAACGCCGACGCCGTTCTTCCTATCCTCCGTCGCCTGATCTCGAACCCCTGTTCGCATGGCTTGCAGTGGCAGGTCTAATGGCGGCGCTGGTGGTGTTTGGCTGAACTCACCATCCATCCAGCCCATGCCCACACGACACACCCCTGAAATCGAACTGCCCCCGGATGCAGCCACTGCCGATGACCACCGCAACCCGCGCCGCAGAAGACGCGAGGCCGAAGAAGCCGCCCCTGAGCTCGGCCTCATCGTAGAGCCGGAGCCTCGCCACTGCCTCGACAAGCTCATCCTGCATCCGGAGGTGAAGACGGACATCCAGGCCGCCCTGCGTGCCCTGGAAACCCGCGCTGATCTGGAGCGGGTCTGGAACCTGAGCAGCATCCAGCCCCAGCAGGGGCGGTGCATCCTCAACTTCTACGGCCCGCCCGGCACGGGCAAGACACGCGCAGCCCTGGGCATCGCTCACCGCCTGGGCAGGCCGCTCTATCAGGTGGACTACAGCGCGGTCATATCAAAATACCTCGGTGACACGGCCAAGCACATCAAAGCGGCCTTCCAGGCGGCGAGGGAGCAGAACGCCATCCTGTTCTTCGATGAGGCGGACAGCCTGCTGTCGCGGCGGGTGCCGGCCGGTGAGTCGTGCTCGACCAGCATCAACCAGAACCGCAACACGCTGATGCAGGAGCTCGACCGATTCGACGGGGTGGTGATCGTCACCACCAACCTGTTTGAGAACTACGACCCGGCGCTGCTTCGGAGGATCGCGCGCCACATCAAGTTCAGGCTTCCCAACGCCTCCATGCGCCGGGAGCTGTTCGCCCTCCACCTCCCCAACCCGGAGCGGGTGCGGGCCGATTACGCGGTTCTTGCGGAGCTTTCCAAGGGCCTCAGTGGCGGGGACATCTTGAACATCTGCCTAAATTCGATCTACGCGGGGAGCGTCGATCCAAACCCAGAACGGTGGATGGTTACGCAGGCGATGATCGAGGCGGAGATTGCCAAGGCCAGGAAGGCGAAGGCGGAGCACAGGGGAAAGAAGCAGGGGCAGAGGCGGAGAATTGGGTTTTGTGTGGGGTGAGGGCTCACTCAGGCCTCCAGAACAGCACAGCCCCAGTCTTCTGCTCCTGGTTTTGATCCGCTTTCAGCGCGGGCAGCAGGTAGTGCCCTGCCCCGATCAAGTCGTCCGCTAGTGTTGGAGTTTGTCTCAGTACGCCGCTGAAGTTCACCTTCCTCACTTCCGTCAGGTCCAGCAGCTCGAAGCTGCCCGAGTAGGCTCCCGTGGCTGGCGTGAGCGTGATCTTCCATTTTCTCGTGTTGGCCTGCGGCGTCACCACACTCACCACGTTCGTTGCGCTCACTCCAATCAGCGTTGGCAGGGCTCCGTGCGACAGGCTGCCCGTGTCGCCATGCTCCACTTCCCAGCGTCCATCCGCTGCTAGTTCGAGCCGGGCGGCCAGGCGGGTTGTCGTGGTCGGGGCCTGCCAGGGATCCAGCCTCAAGGTGGTTGTTACTGGACCGAAGTCCGTCCGGTAGTTGATGTCCTTCAACTGCCCCACCTTCACCCAGATCATGTCGCTACCAGCCACATAAGAGCGCCCTGCGTGCCTTGGATGTGGGAGCAGTGTGAAGCTGCCGCTCAGGTGACTGCCTCTTCTTGCTGGAAGGTATGGTTGGATGAACAGGCGGTAGCCTGGTTTCTCAGCCACGTCCGCTGCCATGCCTGCCGTGAATGAGGTTCCATCGCTAAGTCTGCCTGTGAGAGTGAGCAGGCCCTTGGCGTCCACCTTGGCCGTGGCCCAGCCTGCTCCTGCTGGCACCGATGCAGCAGCTGGCTTGGCCGGTTCCAGGATGGCCGTGTAACTGCCTTCCTGCGCGGCTTTCTGGCCTGTGGCCAGGGTGAGCAGACGGATGCCATCCTCAGAGGCTGCCACCAGTTCCCCGGCGCGTCTCACCTCGCAGCTCAGTTCCCCGAACATGGACAACTCCACCTTCAGTTCATAGGCGACTCCAGACACGCTCTTGCTGACCGTGGCCGTGGCCAGGCGGCTTTGGGCGGACAAGGCTAGGCTACCGCTCCAGGAGATGGGGGCGGTTTCCTGGCCCAGTCTCAGGCTGGCGGTGAACGTGCGGCTGGCTCCCGGCACGGTGAGGGCCAGGTGGCCGTTTGGCAGACCGCTGGTGGGATGCTTCAAGAGGGCCTCGTAGCTGCCGGCCACGCCTTCCACCACCAGGGTGCCTGGACGATGCACTAGGCGGTAGTTGGGTTTGACCACTCCTCCGCTGGAGGTGATCGGGTAGCTGCCCACCGGGCTAGTTTTGGTGGCCGTGGTGCTCAGGTTGATGGGCTTGTCCAACACGGAAGCCAGGGTGTCAGCGCCAATGAAGCCTTCAAAGATGAC
>JBIJBP010000048.1:0-34181 GCA_044345155.1 Prosthecobacter sp.
GACGAACCCCAGCGTGTGGCCGAGGCCACCAAACGCCTGGGCCTCAACCACATCGTCATCACCGCCGTCGCCCGCGATGACGTCAAGGACGGCGGGGCCGAGCACTTCGCACGCACCATCGAGGCCGTGCGCGAGGCCGTGCCGCACATCACCATTGAGATCCTCGTGCCCGACTTCAACGGCAAGGACGACGCCCTCGAGGTCGTCATGAAGGCCCGCCCGCACATCTTCAACCACAACCTCGAGACCGTGGAACGCCTCACCACCCTCGTCCGCAGCCGGGCCCAGTATCATCGCAGCCTGCACGTGCTGAAGCGCGCCAAGGCCATGGCGAACGAAATGGGCTTCAAATGCGCCACCAAAAGCGGCCTGATGCTGGGGCTCGGCGAAACCGAGGTGGAGCTGTTCCAGGCCATGGACGACCTGCTGGAGCATGACGTCACCGTCCTCACCCTGGGCCAGTATCTCCGCCCGTCTCCGCAGCACCTGCCCGTCATCGACTACATCCACCCGGACACCTTCGAGAACTACAAGCAGATCGCGCTGAACAAAGGATTCCGCCACGTGGCCAGCGCCCCGCTGGTCCGCAGCTCCTACCACGCCGCCGACTTCAAGCCTGAGCTGGACGTGATCTGACCTGCCCGATCATCGCGGCGAAGCCCTGGTGGTAGTTGGCGTATTCCGGGTAGGCCGGGTCGCGTTCCATCTCAGGCAGGTAGCGCCAGTGCTTGTACATCCACAACCATCCTTCTGGGTAGGCGCGGATGGCCTTTTCAAAATGATCCCAGACCCGCTGCGTCAGCGCCTGGACATCATCCTCAGGCCCCGGCCTGATCGCCTCAAAGATGCGTACCTGATAGGTGCCGTCGGCGGCCGGCTGGCAGATGCCGGTCAGGATGGAAAGCCCCAGGCGCCGCGCCAGCTCCACATGCAGAGTCGGCACGCAGGTCTTCAGGCCGAAGCACTCGATGATCGTCGCCGCCCTGCCCGGCTTGATGTTCAGGTCGGTCAGCAAACCGGCATGCCCCTGCCGCTTCAACGCCTTCATCAGCTTCAGCATCGCGTTGTCCTGGGAGATCACCATGTGCCCCGAGTGCTCGCGCAGCCGTTTGAAGACCGCCGTCAGCCCCGGATTCTTGAAGTCCTGCGCTACCACTGTGAATGGCACGCCCCGGAAGCCCCAGATGAGGCTGACGAACTCAAAGTTGCCGAAATGAGGCGTGACCCAGACAGCTCCGGTCGCCCGCGCCTTGGCCTCCGCCTCCGGATCATCCAGCCGGATGCTCACATGCCTCTCCCAGTTTTCCAGGGTCAGGGCCTGAGCCCAGAAAAGGTCAAGGAAGGTACGGGCGAAGTTCTGGTAAGACCCCAGGGTGATTCGCCGGACCTCCGCCTCACTGAGTGAACCGCCAAAAGCCGCACGCAGGTTCTGCCTCGCCGTGCGCCGTCCGCGCGCATCGATCAGGCAGGCCAGCCGGCCCACGCCCCTGGCCAGCGCCATGATCACCGGTCGGGGCAGGCGCGGCAGGACCCAGGCGGCGGAAGCCACCAGGGCCGTTTCAAAGAAATATCGGAGCTTCTTCACCTTGGGAGTTGGACGAATGCAAAAAGTCGTTACGGTGCGCCCATGGCAGTGCCCAACCTCGCGTCCATTCTCAAGCGAATTCTCAAAGCGCCCACCGCGCCGTTTCATGAATATCATGTCCGTGCGGAGATTGAAGCGCTTCTGAAGGGCTGCCCGAACGTCAAACTGAAGCGTGACAAGTTTGGCAACCTGCTTGCCACCTACAAGAACGGCAAGAGCAAGAGCAGCCCCACCTGGGTGCTCGGCGCCCACATGGACCACCCGGCCTTTGTGAAAAAACCAGGCTCCAAGAAATCCGGCGAATGGGACTTCCTGGGCGGCGTTCCCGATGAAGCCGTGGCCAAGGGTGTGAAACGCGGCCTGCGCAGCAAGCCCACGGGAGCCATCGCCACCTGGAACTTCCCCACCCAGATCAGCTTTGAAAAGGTCGAAGCCACGGCCTGCGACGATCTCATCGGCTGCGCCGTGATCATCGCCACCTTCTGGGAGCTTGCCTCCCTCAACCTCAGCACCACCTGCCACGCCGTCTTCACCCGCGCTGAAGAAGTGGGCTTCCTCGGAGCCTGGCACCTGGCCCAAAAGTGGCCCTTCGGGAAAAATGACGTCTTCCTTTCCATCGAAACCAGCCGCCCGGTCAACGGCGCCGTCATGGGCAGCGGTCCCGTCGTGCGTGTCGGCGACCGCCTTTCTGTCTTTGACAGCGAAGGTGTCTCCGTGCTGATGACCACCGCCAAGGAGCAGGGCATCCGCGTTCAGCGCTGCCTGCTCGACGCCGGCGCCTGTGAGGCCACGGCCGTCCAGGCCGCAGGCTTCCGTGCCGTTGGCGTCTCCATCCCCCTCGGCAACTATCACAATCTCGACGCCAACAAGGAGATCGCCCCCGAATACGTCATGATGAGCGACGTCCGCTCGCTGATCGACCTGCTCAAGGCCCTCGTCGCCACCAAGCATGACGGCATCGGCGAACGATCCATTCGGGAACGAGTCGAGGTGCGCATGGAGGAGTATGCAGCCCATCTCAAGGCCTCGGTGAAGCTCTTCAAATAACCCGCCGTTTCACCCTTCAACCAAGGGAAAAAATGATTGAAAGCCCAGGCACGGGAACTATTCTCCGCGCCTTCTCAAACCCCATCCCCCTCCCGACATGGCTGACGCAGCAAACAAATATTCACACAACGCCTCCGGCGCCTACTACGTGGACGATCAGTGCATCGACTGCGACCTCTGCCGTGAAACGGCCCCCGCCAACTTCAAGCGTGACGACGACGGCGGCCACTCCTACGTCTACAAGCAGCCCGAGAACGACGAGGAGCGCAAGCTTTGCGACGAGGCCCTCGCCGGCTGCCCGGTGGAAGCCATCGGCAGCGACGGAGAATAATCCTCCCAAATACCACGATTCAGGCGCGCCCCTCACAGGTCGCGCCTTTTTCATGCCGTCGAATCCCGCCAAAGCCCGCTTGACGCACGCGCCGCCCCTAACCAAAGAGCGGCATGAACAGCCTGCCGCCGCCCTCCTTCAAGACCGCCATCGTACTCGGCGCCGGCAGCTGGGGCACCGCCCTAGCCGCCCTGCTTCATGAACGGGGACTCCGGGTGCAGTTCTGGGGGCGCGACCCGGCCCTGATGGAGGAAATCCGCCTGACCCGCAGGAACTCCCGTTACCTGCCCTGCCTGGCACTGCCGGAGGACATCATCGTCACCAGCGACCTTCACACCCTGACGCCTGCGGAAGCACTGCTTTTCGTGGTTCCTTCAAAGGGCATCCGCGAGACCGCCGCCGCCATCGCCAGCACCGACCTGCCAAAACAGGCACGCGTCCTGGTCTCCTGCGCCAAGGGCATCGAGCTTCACACGGGCCGGCGCATGTCTGAAATCCTCAGGGAGGAGCTGCCAGGCGTTCCGACCGCCGTGCTCACAGGCCCGAACCATGCCGAGGAGGTGGCTCAAAAGCTGGCCACGGCTGCCGTGGTGGCGGGTGACGATCCGGCTGTGACCCGCGACCTTCAATCATGCTTCACCCTGCCCTGGTTCCGCAGCTACACCAGTGATGACACCACCGGCGTCGAGTGGGCGGGCGCCATGAAAAACCCCTACGCCATCGGCGCAGGCATCGCCCTCGGATTGAAGCTTGGCGACAACGCCATCGCCGCCCTGGTCACCCGAGCCCTGGCGGAAATGGTGCGCATGATCGCCGCCATGGGAGGCCGCCCGGAAACCTGCTACGGGCTCGCCGGAGTCGGCGACCTCATCACCACCTGCTACTCCGAACACAGCCGCAACCACCGCGTCGGCAGACTGCTGGGCGAAGGCATGACCCTGGCCGACATCGTGGCAGGCACCCGCATGGTCGCCGAAGGCGTGCCCAACACCGCCAGCCTTCACGAAGCCGCCCTCCAGCATGGCGTCCGAGCCCCGCTGCTGGCCGAGATCAACGCCATTCTTCACGAGGGCAAGCCAGCCCGCGAAGCCATGCGCTCGCTGCTCTCGCGTGATCCACGCCCGGAAAGCGAAAGCAAAGGCTGACCACACCCGTCACTGCCTCATGCCCAGCAGCCATTCCCCACCCCGCCCGTCGACGGCGGCCGCCAGGAAGGAGTCGATCTGTGGCAGCGTCATGGCCGGGTGACGCGCATGCAGCTCCCGGTAAATCCTGGCAAACTGGGCCGCCCCGGCATTCAGGCAGGACTTGGCGTCCCCACCGGCCAGGGCAGCCCTGGCGGAACCGATCATGAAAGCCCGCAGCAAATGCTCCTCCGTCCCAGGAGCCACCTTCGCACAATGCCCCAGCCAGTCCTGGACCGGATGCTCGGGAATGCTGATCGGCAGGTCAGGATTGCCCTGAAGATAGGCCAGGATCGCCGCAGAAGCCTGAACGCTTTCATCGGACAAGGGATTCTCCATGTAGCGGTCGATCAGTCCGGCAACCCCCTTCCGCAGCGCTGGATCCTTGATGATCTTCGTCACCTGATGCGCAAAAGCCTGCATCGCAGCCGCACCGTCATCTTCGGGACTGACCGGACGCATCTGCCGGATGGTGATCAGATGGTTCTTGTAATAGATCACACCCGCCCACTGCTTGATCCTCGCCTCCTCGGGCCCCTTGTCCGTCTGCGCCACCCGCGTGACCTCGCAGGATCTCGCGGCCATTGGCAGAGCCGCGTCCTTCCAGAGGTCAATGCTGCCTCCGCCGATCTCCCCCATCAGAAGCCCTTTGTACCGCCCCTCCTTGGTCATGGCCTCAAGATCCCGTGTCACGCTCTCCAATTCCTGAAGCACCAGCCTTTGCTGCTCCTCAAGGCTGATCTCGCCTCCAGGCGCCGGAAAGAAGAAGATGTCCCCGCGTGACCTCTCATCCAGGCTCTCGTAACGGATGAAGCTTCCGCCTCCCTCCTGGTAGCGAAACTCCCCAGCCAGCCGGTGCGTGCCCAGCTTCGGTGGAAAAACCAGGCCCGTCCCCGGATGCCTCCACGGCCCGCCGTCAGGATCCGGGGCGATCCAGTTCCCTGACGGTTCGACAGCGAGAGCGGACACCAAGGAGGCCAGCATCACCAACAGCAGGGAGAAAGTTCTGAATTTCATGGCAGGAGCGTTTGGATCACCCGTGGCGCGTTCTGTTCATGCAGGCAAGTCCGCACCGAAGGATGGAAATCGGTCCTTTCCATGGTTGCAACCGCTCTTAATTCCACCAATCTGGTGGCCCCCCAAGCCCCCATGAGTGCCACGCTGCCGTTCCGTGCGAACCAAGACCTCCTAGAATCCCAATATCAATCCTGGAGCAAGGACCCAGCCTCCGTCGACCCAGGCTGGTCCTCATTCTTTGAAGGCTTTGAACTCGGCATGGCGGAGCTCGCCAAACGCAAGGGCGTCTCCGCATCCACCGGCTCGCCCACTTCCGACGCCACCCTTTCCGAGGCCACCCTGAACTTCCGCATGCGCGTCACCAACGCGCTGCTGCTCTTCCGCTCCCTGGGCCATCGCGAATCCCATCTCGATCCCCTCAACAAATCCGGGCCCTCGGCCCCCGAACTCAGCCTGGAAGCCCTGGGCTTCACCGTTGCCGACCTCGACCGCGAGGTGCAGACCCAGATGTTCCGCGGCGGCCAGGCCATGAAGCTGCGAGACTTCCTCACCGAACTCCGCCGCATCTACTGCGGCCGAAGCGGCTTCGAGTTCATGCACATCCACACGCCGGAAGTGCGCAACTGGCTTCTGGAACGCATCGAAAACCGCACCTTCGAACCCAACCCCGACAAGGATGCCCAGGTCGACGCCCTCCGCTGGCTTCTTGAAGCCGAAACCTTCGAACGCTTTCTCCATCGCCGCTTCGTCGGCCAGAAGCGCTTCTCCGTCGAAGGCGGCGAATCCATGCTGGTCGCCCTTGAGACCATCCTCGAAGGCCTCCCCCTCCATGGTGGCCGCGAAATCGTCATGGGCATGGCCCACCGAGGCCGCCTCAGCGTGCTTGCCAACTTCCTCCGCAAGCCGCTCGAGATGCTGTTCTACGAGTTCAGCGAAAATTACGTCCCCGACACCGTCGGCGGTGATGGCGACGTCAAATACCACCTCGGTTTTGAAACGGTACGTGACACCCGCAGTGGCGAAAAGGTGGGCATCATGCTCGCCCCCAACCCCAGCCACCTGGAAGCCGTTGACCCAGTCGTCGAAGGCATGACCCGCGCCCGCCAGCGCTTCCTCGGCGACACCACGGAACGCAGGCAGGTCCTGCCCATCCTCATCCACGGCGACGCCGCCGTCGCAGGCCAGGGCATCGTCGCCGAAGTACTCAACCTCTCCCAGCTTCCCGGATACCGCACCGGCGGAACCATCCATATCGTGGTGAACAATCAGATCGGCTTCACCACCCTGCCCGCCGACGCACGCTCAACCACCTACTGCACCGACGTCGCCAAGCTCATCGACGCCCCCGTCATCCACGTGAACGGCGACTGCCCGCTGGAGGTTGCAGCCGCCGCCCGCCTCGCCCTCGACTTCCGCCAGAAGTTCGGCCGCGACGTGTTCATCGACATCGTTTGTTACCGCCGCTACGGCCATAACGAGACCGACGAACCCGCCTTCACCCAGCCGAACATGGCCCGCACCATCGGCTCCCACCCATCCACCGCCACCCTTTTCCGCCAGCAGCTCATCGAATCCGGCGTTCTGGATGAAGCCGGTGCCAACGCCCTCCAGAAGGAGTTGGAGGACGAGCTTGAACAGGGCGTGAACGACCTCGCCCACAAGGAGGACAAGTCAGGTGGCAACCCGTTCGAAGGCTCCACCGCCCAGCCCCAGGCCGCCTACGACTACAACGTTGTCGAAACCGGCGTGGACCGAGAGAAGCTCACGGCCATCGGCAAAAAGCTCCTGCAGGCCCCCGAGGGCTTCAACCTTCACCCCACCATCGCCCGGCGCTTCCTCGCCGCACGCGGCAAGGCCGTTGAAACCGGCGAAGGCATCGACTGGGCCACCGCCGAGGCACTTGCCTTCGGCACCCTGCTGACCGAAGGCAATGGCGTCCGCCTCTCCGGCCAGGATGTCCGCCGTGGCACCTTCAGCCACCGCCACAGCGTCTTCTACGACACGGAAACCCGCGAGCGCCACATCCCGCTCAACAATCTGGAGGAAGGACAGGCCAGGTACTGCGTCTACAACTCCCTCCTCTCCGAGGCCGCCGTGCTCGGCTTCGATTACGGCTACTCCCTCCTCGCCCCCAGCCTTCTCATCTGCTGGGAGGCCCAGTTCGGCGATTTCGTCAACGGCGCACAGGTCATCATCGACCAGTTCATCGCCTCCGCCGAGTCCAAGTGGCAGCGCCCCAGCCACATCACCCTGCTTCTCCCCCACGGTTACGAAGGCCAGGGCCCCGAGCACTCCAGCGCCCGCCTCGAGCGCTTCCTCCAGCTCTGTGCCGGCGGCAACATGCAGGTCTGCAACTTCTCCACGCCAGCCCAGTATTACCACGCGCTGCGCCGTCAAGTGAAGCGCGGCACCCGCAAGCCTCTCGTCGTCATGACGCCAAAGAGCCTCCTGCGCCATCCCCGCTGCGTTTCAAAGCTGGATGACATGGCCTCCGGCAGCCACTTCCGGGAGGTGCTTGACGACGAACATCTCACCATCAGCCCCGAGCGCGTCACCCGCCTCATCTTCTGCTCCGGCAAGGTTTACTACGACCTCCTCGACTTCCGCGAGAAGAACAAGATCAAGAACGCCGCCATCATCCGCGTCGAGCAGCTCTATCCGCTCAACTACGAGATGCTCAAGGGCATCGTCGCCAAGTATCCCCGCGCTCAGAAAAAGTGGATCTGGTGCCAGGAGGAACCCCGCAACATGGGCGCCTTCTATTATATCCGCCCACGTCTCGAGGAGCTCTCCAACCACAAGCTCCGCTACGCCGGACGTGAACGCTCAAGCAGCCCGGCCGCAGGCTCCAAGGCCATCCACGTCCTCGAACAGGAAAAGCTGGTCGAGGATGCCTTCAGCGTCTGACCCCTGAGCAACCCCGCCCCCCTGCAAAACCTGTTAATCCTTCAGAAAGCCCCCCTCGATCATGGCTGACATCAAAATCCCCGCACTCGGCGAATCCGTCGCCGGAGGTCAAATCTCCAAATGGCACTTCAAGTTAGGCGACGCCGTCAAGGTCGGCGACGTGCTGCTGACCCTCGAAACTGACAAGGTCGCCGCCGAAGTCACCGCTGAAACTGCCGGCGTGCTCACCGACATCTCCGCCAAGGAAGGTGAAGACGTCGTCATCGGCGCCGTGGTCGGCCAGATCGCCGAAGGAGCCGCCGCCTCAGCCCCGGCTCCCGCGCCTTCCCCGGCCCCCGCGCCTGCAGCAGAAGCCGCCAAGGCCGCTCCGGCCCCGGCTGCACCCGCCGCAGAAGCTCCCAAACCCGCGCCGGCCGCACCCGCACCCGCGCCCAAGCCTGTGCCAGCTCCGAAAGCCGCTCCGGCCCCCGAAGGCCGCATCACGCGGAAAAAGATGACGCCTCTGCGCAAGAAGATCGCCGACCAGCTTGTCAGCGCTCAGCAGACCGCCGCCATCCTCACCACCTTCAATGAGTGTGACATGAGCGGTATCATGGCCCTGCGCTCGAAACTCCAGGACAGCTTCGTCAAATCCCACGGCGTGAAGCTCGGCTTCATGTCCTTCTTCGTGAAGGCCGTGGTCGAGGCCCTGAAGGCCGTTCCCCAGATCAACGTCCGCGTCGAGGGCGATGAGATCATTCAGCAGCACTTCTACGACATCGGCGTCGCCGTCGGCACCGAGCGCGGACTGATCGTACCGGTCATCCGCGACGCCGACCAGAAGAGCTTCGCGGACATCGAAAAGGACATCCTTGCCTACGCGGCCAAGGCCAAGGAGGGCAAGATCGAGCTGTCCGACCTCACCGGCGGCGTCTTCACCATCTCCAACGGCGGCGTTTACGGCTCCCTTCTCAGCACACCCATCATCAACCCGCCACAAAGCGCCATTCTGGGCATGCACAGCATCCAGCAGCGCCCGGTCGCCGTGGATGGCAAGGTGGAAATCCGCCCCATGATGTACCTCGCCCTCAGCTACGACCACCGAGTCGTCGACGGCAAGGAGGCCGTGACCTTCCTGATTCGCATCAAGGACTGCATCGAAAACCCCGCCCGAATGCTGGTCGGGGCCTGATTCAGATCCGGCAATCGATCATCGATTCACCTTGAGTCGTCCTTCTGTGGGACTGCCCGGGGAGGATTGCCCCTTGCTTTCCCCGCACAACCGCCTAAACACGCCCGCTCCTATGGCATCCACCCCCGTCATCAACCTGCGCAAAGGCCACGCCGTGCGCTACAACAATGAAGTCTGCCTCGTCTCCGCCTTCGAACTGAAGACGCCCCCGCGCATGGCTTCCTACGTGCAGATGTCCATCCGCACGCTCAGCACCGGCAAGGTCTACAACCTGCGCATGACCTCCAACGAGTCCCTCGACTCCGTCAACCTGGAGCGCCAGCCCCACGAATTCAGCTACAAGGACGGTGACGGCTACCACTTCATGCACCCGGAAACCTTCGAGGATGTCATCCTCAGCGAGGCCGCCGTGTCCGACGCCAAAGACTACCTCATCGAAGGCCAGAAGTACACCGTCCAGTTCGCCGACGGTCTTGCCATCGGCATCGAGCTGCCCGCCTCCGTCGTCATGACCGTCACGGAAGCGCCTGAAGGCGTGAAGGGCGACTCCGCCAACAACGTCTACAAGTCCGCCACCCTCGAAACCGGCCTCATCGTCCAGGTCCCCCTGTTCATCGGCCCAGGCGACAAGATCAGCGTCAAGACCGAGGACAACTCCTACCTCGGCCGCTCCAACTGACCAGACCGGCTGATCAGGATCACCAGCTTCAGCGCCACGGTTCATTCCGTGGCGCTTTTTGTTGGGCCGCTTCAGATGGAGGGCAGCGACAGCGCGTCCTGCGGAGCCGCCTCCACCTTTGCCAGGATGCGCGCCGGTATGTCCACCGCCTTCATCTTGCCCGTCGCCTTGTCACGCTGCACGCAGGCCGCCACGATCACCCCTTCCGCACTCAGCACACCGTCCTGCTTCCAGAACCGGATGATGTAACGGATCGTCTTCCTCCGCACCTCCTCCACCAGCATTTCCATCGTGAACTCCTCCTCAAAGCGCAGCGGCGCCTTGTAGTCGCACGAGGCATGAACACGCGGCCAGCCCACCCTCTCGACATCCGCCACCTCATTGTGACCGTCCCAGATCGACATGCCCTGGGCGCGAAAAAAATCATGCTCCACCCGCTCCATGTAACGGAAGAAGTTCGAGAAATGCACGATTCCGGCCATGTCCGTGTCGGCAAACTGGACGCGATCGGTCAGGGTGTGTCGGAAAGCCATGCCCCATGACTGGCGCAGGCCGCGCCGCCGTTCAAGTTCCACCATGCCCGGGCTTTCCCAGCCAACCAGATGGTTACTTTTTGTCGTTGGGAATGAATGCCGGGAACGTTTCTCTTACTAAGGCATCCTCATGAACCGCGTCCTGACCTCCCTTTTCCTCCTCTTCACCCTGATTCCGGCCGCCCAGGCCCAGGTCGGCCTTGATGCGCCGGGCCCCAAGGTCACCGCCAGCCTCATCGCTGAAGTCAAGGCCGCTGCCCCCGGCCAGCCTTTTCAGGTCGCCGTCAAACTCGTGCATCAGCCCCACTGGCACACCTACGGCAAAAAACTGCCACCGGAGGTCATCGGCAAACCCACCCGCCTCAAATGGACGCTACCCGAAGGATGGTCCGTCGAGGAGCTGCCCTGGCCGCCCACCCATGAAGTCGACTCCACCGATGGCAAAAAGTCCCAGGGCTACGATGGAACCGTTCATCTGCCTGCCAGGATCACCCCGCCGGCCTCCGCCAGGGCCGGCGAATCCGTCGAGCTGATCGTGAAGGTGGACGCCCTGGTCTGCAACCCCTCCAACTGCATGCCAGCCAAGCCCGAGGCGAAACTGACGCTGAAGCTGGCGGACAAGGCCGAGGCCGACCCCGCCAATGCCGATGTTTTTGGTTCGACAAAAACTGCCCCGCCCTCCTCGGACACCACGGCAAAGGCTGTCGGCAAACCCGCTCCGAAACCCGAGCGTTCCTTCGCTGGCTACCTGCTCTTCGCCTTCATCGGCGGCCTCATCCTCAACGTCATGCCCTGCGTCTTCCCCGTCCTCGGCATCAAGGTGCTGAGCGTGGTCCAGCAGGCGGGTGGCGACAAGCGTCAGGTGCTCATGCACGGCCTCGCCTACACCCTCGGCGTGCTCGTCTGCTTCTGGGCACTCGGCGCCCTCGTCATCACCCTGGGAAAGGCCTGGGGGTTCCAGCTTCAGTCCCCGGGCTTTGTCTTCGGCCTCTGCGCCTTCTTCCTGATCTTCGCCCTCAGCATGGCGGGCGTGTTTGAAGTCGGCGCCTCAGCCGTCGGAGTGGGCCAGGACCTGCAGGCCAGGCACGGCCTCGGCGGCTCCTTCTTCTCCGGACTGCTGGCGGTGGTCGTGGCCACGCCCTGCTCCGCTCCCTTCCTTGGTTCTGCTCTTGGTTATACCGTGACCCTGCCCGCCGCCCAGGCGCTGCTGATGTTCTCGATGATCGGCCTCGGCCTCGCCAGCCCCTTCATGATCCTTGCGGTGTTCCCGAAGCTGGTGTCCGCACTTCCCCGCCCCGGCGCCTGGATGGAAAGCTTCAAGCAGGGCCTGTCCTTCCTCCTCTTTGGCACGGTGGTCTTCCTGCTCTGGGTGCTCACCGGCATGATCGAGGGACAGCCCATGCTCTTCCTGATGTTCAGCCTTGTACTGATCGCCATGGGCTGCTGGATCTACGGCCGCTGGTGCCTGCCCCACAAGAAGCCGCGCACCCGGCTCCTCGCCCTGCTGCTCACCCTGCTCTGCATCGTCGGCGGCCTCGCCTATGGCTGGCCCAAGGTGGAAAAAGGCGCTGTCAGCGATGGCAGCCATGTCGAGGGCGGACTGACCTGGGAGGCCTGGTCTCCGGAAAAGGTCGAGCAGCTTCTCGCCGCCAAAACGCCCGTCTACATCGACTACACCGCCAAATGGTGCTTCACCTGCCAGGTCAACAAGCGCATCTACAAGGACGCAGCCCTGCAGAAGCTGATCACCGACAAAAAGGTGATCCTGCTCAAGGCGGACTGGACCAACGAGGATCCGCGCATCACCGAAGCGCTCTCCCAGCTCGGCAAGGCCGCCGTTCCTGTGAACGTGCTTTATGTTCCCGGCAAGGCCGACCCCGTGGTGCTGCCGGAACTGCTGAGCGTGGAGAACGTCTCCACAGCCCTCGGCCAGATTCCGTGACGCAAGCGTGCTTGCGCTGCCGCGACGGCTGTGGCTTTCTCGTCTCATGCCAGCCCTTCCCGCGAACGTCATCGAACTCTGCCAGGCCCTCGTTCGCATCCCTTCGGTCAACCCTGACGGAGACCCGGGAACGCCCCTTGTCGGTGAACATGCCTGCGCGGAATTTGTCGGCGAATTTCTTCGCGCCTTGGGTGCGGAGGTCTTCCTCGATGAAGTGGAACCCGGCCGGCCGAACGTCATCGGCCGCTTCCCCACCCTGCCCACGCCGGATGGCCGCAAAAAGCCACGCATCGTCTTCGGTCCGCACACCGACACCGTCAGCGTCGGCGGCATGACCATCGATCCCTTCGGCGGCGAAGTCCGTGATGGCTGTGTCTGGGGCCGCGGCGCCAGCGACACGAAAGGTTCGATGGCCTCGATGCTCTGGGCGCTTTATGAATCCCGCGAAATCATTCCAGGCCTGCCCGTGGAGGTGCATTTTGCCGGCTTCATGTCCGAGGAAAGCGCCCAGCTCGGCTCCCAGCACTTCGCAAAAAACCACGGTCCCTATGACCTAGCCGTCGTTGGTGAACCCACGGAGCTGAAAACCGTCTTCCGACACAAGGGCTGCCTCTGGGCGGACATCCACACGCATGGCATCGCGGTGCATGGAGCCACCCCGGAGCGCGGCGTCAATGCCATCGTCAAGATGGCCGCCATCGTCCAGGGCCTCGACACCACCTTCCGCCAGCGCCTGGTCGAAGTCGGCGGCACCGATGAATGGCTCGGCGCCAGCACCATCAACCTCGGCATGATCAAGGGCGGAACCCGCAGCAACATCGTCGCCGACCATTGCACACTCCGGGTGGACATGCGCACCACGCCCGGCCTGAACCGCAACGGCGGCGCCCTGTCCGTTTTGACACAGTTTGTTCACGGCATCGACCCCGGCGCCATCATCGAACCCCTGCCGGAAACCCTGCCCCTCGACACGGATCCAGCGAACCCGCTGGTTCAGCGCCTCATCGACTGCGGCGCCGGCCTCACCGGCGCCCCCTGGTTCTGCGACGCCGCCTTCCTGGCAGCGGAAGGCACACCCTCCATTGCCATCGGTCCCGGCAGCATCGCCCAGGCCCACACCAAGGACGAATTCATCCGCTGCGCCGACCTCGAGGCCGGAGCCGAGTTCTTCGGCCGCTTCCTCCGCTCCTTCGCCGGGAGCTGAGCCGCACCATGAAGCGACGACTGACCTTCCTTGCTCTGGCCGGCCTTTTCCTCGGGCTGATGTTCTGGATCGAACGCCAGCCCACAAGGTTCCGAAACGTCTGCCTGCCCCTTCCCGACCTCTCCTCCTGGATGACGCCGACTCCCAAGCTCGAACTCCCCTATCCCGTCCCGCCCGCGCCTGAAGCCTGGGACACCTGGCCGGCGGAGCAGCGCCTCACGGATGTGAATCAGCGTGTCCGCCCCCTGCTGGCAACGCTCCTTCAGCAACGCAGCTTCACCCTGGGCTCTGCCGTTTATCTGCGGGCTTACAAGGAGGAGCGTGAGTTGGAGCTGTGGCTGAAAGCCGGGCAGGGCTGGGAACTCTGGCGCACCTACCCGGTCGCGGCGGCCTCGGGCCGGCTGGGGCCCAAGGAACGCGAGGGCGATCACCAGGTGCCCGAAGGCTTCTACGCCATCACGTCCCATCAGCTCAATCCCGCCAGCCGATACCACCTCGCTTTCAACATCGGTTATCCCAACCCCCTCGACCTTCATCACCAGCGCACGGGCAGCTTCATCATGATCCATGGCCGCGACGTCAGCATCGGCTGCCTGGCGATGACCGACCCGGCCATCGAGGAGATCTACCTCCTCGTCGAAGCTGCACTTGCGGCGGCCCAGCCCTCCGTTCCGGTGCACTGCTTCCCCTTCAGGCTCACCTCCTCCCGTCTGAACACCTGCACAGACCATCCCTGGCACACCTTCTGGAAGGAGGAACTGCTGCCCGCCCACGCCTTTTTCGAGCAGCACCGGGAGATTCCTGAGATGCAGGTCACCGATGGTCGCTACACCCTGGAGGCCCTTCAAAAAGCCAGGCTTCACCCGCCCCCCTGAGCCCTCGGCTCATCCTGCCCACGCTCCACGGCCGCCATGCGCAACCCACCACAATGGGAGCAGCGAACCAGCGTTCGTTTGCCTTGCGACCTCGCCTTCCAGCGCACACCCCCCGCCTCCCAGACCGACTTCGAGGCCCCGCAACCCAGGCAGCGGATTCTCCAGGACTCCGACTCCGCACGCAGGTCATCCGCCCAGGCCCTGGGCAGCACCGTCATGAGAAATTGTTGAAAACCTGTCATGCGGATCTCCTGCTTATCGGGCCGCCTCCTCCAGATAGCTGATGCTGCCCGGCTGCAGGCAGGCGCGCCGCCCGTCGGCGAGCTCCACGACCAGCCAGCGACCGAAATGCCCTGCATACTTGCCGGATAGCCCGCCCGAGGCATCCCGCACGGCTTCGCCGGTATAACCAAGAATACGACAGTTGGTCACCCGCAGGCTGTCGGAGCCGTCACGGCAGACAAGGTTGAAACGCCGGGTGAAGTCGAGCACGATGTTCTCTGCCGGCACCATCTGGCCGGCGACCTGCGGTGGCTTGTCCTGCGCTGAAGGAGCGCCGGCACAGCTTGAAAGCAGCCACGCAAGACCTGCGGCGGGAAGGAGTGAAGTTTTCATGAGATCACATGGCCCGAGGACACCTGAGCAGGATACACTGGCTTCAACGTCTCCAACAAGGCTCAAATTCAACCCTGGATTCCCGCACGGCCCGTTGACCAGACGCAGACCCATCTTTTCCCTTGCCCAGCGCCCGTCCGCAGGCATTTCCCAGCATGCCCAAGCCACCGATCCAAGCTCGTCAGAACCGCCATGTCTCCCCCACGGCGAACATGCCGCATGTTCATGACGAGGGCGACCTGGCCGCCCTGCTGGCCGACAAACCGGACCCGCTGGTGCTCATCCTCGACTGCATCCAGGACCCCCACAACCTCGGCGCCTGCCTCCGCACCGCCGACGCCGCCGGCTGCACCTGCGTCATCATGCCCAAGGACAAGTCAGCCCCGATCACCGAAACCGTCCTGCGCGTCTCCTGCGGCGGTGCCCACAACGTGCCCCTCGTCCGCGTCACCAACCTGGCCCGAGTCATGGAAAAGCTGAAGGACCTCGGCATCTGGATCGTCGGCACCGCCGATGAAACCAGCCAGTCCCTCTACGACATCGACCTCAAGGGTCCCATCGCCATCGTCATGGGGGCCGAGGGCGAGGGCATGCGCCGCCTCACCGGCGAGCTCTGCGACTTCCTCGCCCGCATCCCCATGGGCCGCGGCAGCAGGGTCCCCTGCCTCAACGTCTCCGTCGCCACCGGCGTCTGCCTCTTTGAAGCCGTGCGCCAGCGGCTGAAAAAGTGAACGCAGGCCGGCCTAACGAAAAAGCGCGCCAAGCTTCCTGCCCAGCAGCACGCCCGCACCGGCGATGGTGACCGTCAGGAACAGCATCGCCCACACCCCCAGGGCGGCGGCAAGCTGGGGGCCGCTGCCCAGCGCCAGCATGAGGCTGTAGATGGCCTTCGTGACCGGGAAATGCGCCGCCTGCTGGGCCAGCACCATGGAGTCGCTCACCTCCAGCATGGCAAACGCAAAGGCCAGCAGGCCGCCCGCCACCAGATTCGGCAGAACCAGCGGCAGCGTGATGCGCCACAGGGCGCGTTCCGGCGAGGCGCCGAGGTTCTGCGCCGCCTCCTCCAGCACAGGGCTGACCTGCTGGAAGCCGGCGCTTGCCGAGCGCACGACATACGGCAGCCGGCGCACGGCGTAGGCGATCACCAGCAGCAGCAGCGGATCCTCATCAAGGATGAGCCAGTCAAAGGGCTGCCCAGGCCGGGTCATGGCCAGATAACCGAACGCCACGACAATGCCCGGCACCGCCAGCGGCAGCATGGCCATCAGGTCCAGTGCCTGTCTTCCCCAGATCCGCGTCCTGACGCTGACATAGGCCACCCCCGTCCCCAGCACCAGGGCCAGCACCAGCGCCAGCCCGGAGTACTTCAGGCTGTTGGCGATGGAGCTCAGCGTCAGCTCATGCCCGAGCGCGCCACGGTAATGCTCCAGCGTAAACTCATGGGGCAGCACCGTGCCATACCAGTCCCGGGAAAGGCTGAGCAGCACGACGCCCAGGTGCGGCAGCACGGCCAGAAGGGTCACACCGCCAAAGAGCAGCGCACACAGCCAGCCCTTCACCCAGGGCATGCGAATCACCTCGCGGGCAGTCACCGCCCTGCCACCGCCGGATGCATTGGAGCGGCCGAACAAAGTTTTGCTCAAGACATAGGTGAGCGTGCTGAAGCCCAGCATCACCACCACCAGCGCATAGGGGAAGGGATTGCCGCTGAGGTCGTTCAGGGACCGGAAGATCTGCACGGCGGTGACGCGCTCGAAGTCGAACACCAGCGGCACGCCCAGCTCCGTGAAGGCCCAGATGAAGACAATGGTCCCACCGGCAAACACGCCCGGCATCACCAGCGGCAGCGTCACCCTCCAGAAACGCCTCCAGGGCGGGCAGCCAAGGCTCGCCGCAGCCTCCTCCATGGCCGGATCCAGGCTGGCCAGCGTCGCCGCCACGTTGAGGTACAGGATCGGATAAAGGTGCAGCACCTCCATGATCACGATGCCCGGCAGCTGCCCCGCCGCAAACCAGTCCACCGGATGCTGCCGGCTCATCAGGCCCAGGTTCATCAGCAGGCTGTTCAGCGCCCCCTGGTGCCCCATCATGGCCTTGATGCCGATCGCCCCGACAAAGGGCGGCAGTACCATCGGTGTCAGCACCAGGCTGTTGAGCAGCATCCTCCCGGGATAGTCGTGACGAACAAACAACAACGCAAGCGGCAGCGAGACCAGCAGGCAGCCGAACGTCGTCCAGGCAGCGATCACGAAGGAGTTGACCAGCCCCTCCCGGTACAGCGGGTTGAGGAACACCTCGCCGATGAACTCCAGCGTGAAATGCCGGTCCGGTGTTTCAAAGGCCGCACGAACCGCCGTCCAGATCGGAAACACGAAGAAACAGCCGAAAAAGACGGCCGTCACCCCGACGATGGACATGGACAGCACCCTGGACATGAGCACCGGATTCAGGCACGGCCCGCAGGGGCTTGCGAGCGGAAAATCCACTGCCGGAATCGGCCATGGCGGCCGCCTTGCCAAGCCTGGCTTCCTTTCTTATGAAGGACTGCATGACCTCCGCACTCACACCCTCCAGGCTGGCGATCGGCATCGACCTGGGCGGCACCAACATCAAGGCGGCCCTGATCGACCGTGATTCGGCCGAACGGATCACCTCCCTTTCCCGCCTCACCCGCGACGGGGAGTTTGCGGACGGTGTTCCTGTCTTCGCACACAGCATCCGTGACATCGTGCGGGAACTGGAGGCGGCGGCGGGGGCCGGCACGCTGCCCGTCGGCCTTTCCGCGCCCGGAATCGCCCATCCCAAAGGACGGTACATCAACTGGATGCCCGGCCGAATGTACGGTCTCGAAAAGTTTGACTGGCCTGCGTTCCTCGACCGTGACGCCCAGGTCATCAACGACGCCCAGGCGGCCCTGCTGGGCGAGGTCTGGACCGGTTCGGCCAGGGGCTGCCAGGACGTCTTCATGATCACGCTCGGCACGGGTGTCGGAGGCGCCGTGCTCAGCGGCGGGCACCTGCTCAGGGGCTTTACCGGACGCGGCGGGCATCTGGGACACATCAGCATCGACGCCCATGCGCCGAAGGACATCTTCAACACGCCCGGCAGCCTGGAGTCATTTCTGGGCAACAAAACCCTCCACGACCGCTGCGGCGGACGCTATGAAAACACCCATGTGCTGGTCGCGGCGGCGGCGGCCGGAGACGCTCAAGCCCGCAGCCTCTGGCTGGAATCCGTGCGCTGCCTGGCTGTCGGCATCACCTCCCTCAACAACGTCCTGGATCCGGAGCTGGTCGTCCTCGGAGGCGGCATCGCCTCAGGTGCAGGCGACGAACTGATGCGGCCTCTGCAGGCACTCATGGAGGAACTGGAATGGCGGCCTGGCGGGCATCGCGTCAGGCTTGCCCTGGCCACGGCGGGCGAATGGGCCGGAACCTGCGGCTGTGTGGCCATGCTCAACCAGATTCACACGAAGGTTCCGGTCGCTTGAAAGCCTGAAGCCGCTCAGCGTGAAGCATCCAGGGCCATGCGCCCCAGCGCCAGCGAGCCGAGCAGGCCCGAACGCGCCCCAAGGCCAGGCGGCACGATGTAGCTGTCGATCTCCCTGCCTGCCTGGGGAATGAGCAGGTAGCCGTTCAGGTGATGCATCAGGCGGCCGCGGATCAGCGGGATGAGCTGCGGCTGCTCCATCACTCCGCCGCCGAGGATGATGCGGCGCGGTGAAAGGGTGAGCGTCAGGTTCATCAGGGCATGCGCCATGACATCGGCGATCTCCTCCCAGGCCGGATGCTCCAGTGGTAGCGAATCCGCACGCACCCCCCAGCGGCGGGCGATGGCAGGACCGCAGACATAGCCCTCAACACAGCTCTTGTGGAAAGGACACTGGCACTCACGCTGAATCGCAAGACTGTTCACGGGCGGCGGCACGGCCAGGTGGCCGATCTCAGGATGCAGCGCGCCATGCAGCAGCCTGCCGTTCACCAGCACACCACCGCCCACACCCGTGCCGACGGTGATGTAAACCAGCGGGTCAATGCCCTGCCCGGCACCCCAGAGATACTCGCCAAGCACCGCCGCATTCACGTCAGTGTCGAAACCCACAGGGACCTTGAAGCGGTTCTTCAACCGGGTAACTACGTCCGTGTGCTGCCAGCCCGGCTTTGGCGTGGTGGTGATAAATCCATAAGTTTCGCTCTTCGGATCCAGGTCCACCGGACCAAAGCTGCCCACGCCGATGGCCTCGAAATGACCATGCTCAGCCTTGGCCTTTGACAGCCAGCGCGACACGCCCTCCAGGGTTTCCTCCGGCGTCGTGGTCTCGATCCGGTGCGTGTCGAGTATCTCATGCGGCCCACGGCCGATGCCGCAGACAAACTTGGTTCCGCCCGCCTCGATGGCTGCAATCAGGGGCTGATTGGCACTGGCGCTCATGCGTGTCGGACGGCGGCTGAATCCCGGATGCCCAGGCTGGCGTAGATTTCGCGCGTCGCCTGCGACTTGTTCAGGGTATAGAAGTGGATGCCATCCACCCCGTGCTCCAGCAGGTCGCGGCATTGCTCGGTGGCGTAATGCACGCCGACACGCTGCACGGCGGCCTCGTCAGCCCCGGCGCGATGAATCGCCCTGAGCAGCTTGGCCGGATACCTCGCTCCCGCCGCCAGCTCCGCCATGCGCTTCATGCCGCCGGCGCTGGTGATCGGCATGATGCCCGCGATGATCGGAATCGTGATGCCCGCAAGGCGACAGCGGTCGCGGAAGTCCAGAAAGTCATGGTTATCGAAGAACAGCTGCGTGCAGATGTAGTCCGCCCCCTCGTCACACTTGGCCTTCAGATAATCCATCTCCGCCACCCGGTTGGGCGTGGAGGGATGCCCCTCGGGGAAGCCGGCGACACCGATGCCAAAACCACGCCTGTCCGGATGCGCGCCGCTGTCGTTGAATTTGCGGATGAACCTCACGAGGTCGGCGGCATGCTGGAAGGCGTCATTCCTGCGGTCATACCCCTCCAGGTTCCGGGGCGGGTCACCGCCCAGCGCCAGGATGTTGCTCACGCCCGCCTCGGCATAACGTTCCAGGATGGAGGCGATGTCAGCCTCGCTGTGGCAGACGCAGGTCAGGTGCGGCACCGGGTCCAGCGTGGTCGTCTTCTTGATGCGGACGACCAGGTCATGCGTCAGTTCGCGCGTGCTGCCTCCAGCCCCGTAGGTCACGCTGACAAAGGAGGGCTTGTAAGCCTCCAGTTCGCCAATGGTCTGAAAAAGCGCCTCCGACGCCTCGGCGGACTTGGGAGGGAAGAATTCAAAGGACAGCGTGGGCCGCTGCTGGCTGAGGATGTCGGCGATGTGCATTCAGGAATGTGGCGGAGGTATAGTGGCAGCCCTTGTGGCACGCAAGACTGGAGAGCGTGAGCAATTTTGGTCAGGCCGTCTCATCCCCAAGCCGCCTGTCACCGGCCAGATAACCCTGGACGTAGTCGCGCACGGCTTCCTCCAGTGTGTAAAGCGGCTCGTCATAGCCTGTCTTCCTCAGCTTGGTGATGTCGGCGCAGGTGAAATATTGATACTTGGCCTTCAGGTGCTCCGGCATGGGCACAAAGTCGATCACAGGCTCCCGTCCCAGCGCCGCAAAGATGGCCTTCACCAGCTGAACCCAGGTGTGCGCCTGTCCTGACCCCAGGTTGTAAAGCCCGCCGGCCAGCGGCTCACCGGCCAGATGCAGCGTCATTTTCACGGCGTCCTTCACATACAGGAAGTCACGCATCTGCTCGCCATCCTTGTATTCAGGCCGGTCTGACTTGAACAGCTGCACCTTCCCTGTCTGCAGGATCTGACCGTAGGCCTTGTGAACGACGCTGCGCATGTCTGCCTTGTGATCCTCGTTGGGGCCATAGACGTTGAAGTATTTCATGCCGACCACGCGGCGCAGGATGCCGGTGCGCTGGGCGTGCAGGTCAAACAGGTGCTTCGAGTAGCCGTACATGTTCAGCGGACGCAACCGGTGCAGGTCGGTCATCGTGTCGTCCATGCCCAGGCTTCCGTCCCCATAGGTGGCGGCGGAGGAGGCATAGACAAAGCGCGTGCCCTTGGCCAGCGACCACTCGGCCAGGATCCGGGTGAACTCATAATTGTTACGCATCAGGTAGTCCGCGTCCTTCTCCGTGGTGGCCGAGCAGGCGCCGAGATGAAAGATGACGTCAAACCGGCCAAGCGCCTCAGGATCCGTGCGAAGCCGCTGCTCCAGGTCACCGCCGTCGATGTAGTCATGAAACTTCAGCGGCACCAGGTTGCGCCACTTTTCATCCGTGCACAGCTTGTCGCTGACGACGATGTTTTCGCAGCCCCGGCGGTTGAGTTCCCAGATGACGGCGCTGCCGATGAATCCGGCTCCGCCAGTGACAAGAATGCGGCTTTCAGGTGACTTGAGCATTCCGGCTGTTAGCCAGGGGCGGTTGAAATTGCAACCCCGCACCTGCGGCGCCCCCCGGCCAGGCCTGAACAAACTTTACTGAAGGGCCTCGCGCCACACCGCCGGATGCAGGAAGGCCTGGATGGTGCTGCCACGATCCCCCGCCGCTCCGGCGATGGTTTCCATCGTCATGCCCTCCCTCACGCCGATCGCCGGATACAGCCATTCCTCGCCGCCGATGTGCAGCTTGGGAATCAGGGCCGTGCCAAGATGCTCGACCTCCCAGCTCAACAGCAGGGGCTCCTCATCCGAAAATGATTCAAAGAAGGCCTCGTGATCAGGAATGCAACCCAGCAGGCCGCTGCCGTTGATCAGGTCCCAGACTTCCCCCGTTTGAAGGTCCAGATGCACGGCAAATCCAGCCGTGATGCTCCTGCCATCCCGGTTTTTCTGCCGGCAAATCAGCCCGAACATTGTGTGCGGCGGCGCTTCCTGAGGAACTATGTCCACCTGAAAACCAAAGCGCAGAGGGTGCGGAGGAACCTCGATCATGCCAAAGCTGATCATGTCGAAGCTGGCGAATGCCATTTCTGGGCTGATATGGGCTGTTGGAGCGTGCATGGATTTTATTATATTTCGAATCAATCACGCTCAAAAATCTACTGAAATCAAATTTATTTATGAAATTTTGAAGTTAATAACTCCTTAGAACCCCACTAGTTCAAAAAAATCTGCGTCATTGATGCAGCAACCATGCCAGGACGGGAACATCAGCAGGTGCCAGCCGCAGATCCGCCAGTTCATGGATTTCCACCCACTTCAATGCCGCGTGCTCACGGGCCATCGGATCCCTGCTGCCCCTCCGTAGCTGACAGCGAAAGGGATGCAGGAGAATCTGACCCCACTCATAATCATGCAACACAGGGGGTCCTGAAACCAGCGCCTCCACCTCGCAGCCAAGCTCTTCTTCCAGCTCCCGGTGCAGGGCCGCCTCCGGAGACTCCCCCGGCTCGATTTTGCCACCGGGAAACTCCCAAAAACCCGCCAGCCGCTTTCCCAAGGGACGCTCGGCAACCAGGATCAGCCCATCCCGTTCCAGAATGGCGCACACGACTTGAACTGGGTTCTGCGAGGACATCAGGTGAACGAATTAGCCAGCCAGTCATGGCTGGACAGCACTTTCCTCACCCAAGAGATGACGACTTGACCAGCATGGCCATTCCTCAACGAAGTGGCACCACCGGAGGCAGCAGTTCAGCATATCCCGCCTTGGTCCGTCGCAACTCCCCTACGGTCGCCTCCCTGAGCCGGAGAAGGTCAGCCTGATGAGCGGCATCCGCCGCCAGGTTGGCAAGCTCCTCGGGATCCTTTTGCAGGTCGTACAGTTCCTCGGGCAGCCCCGGCTTCAGATAACGCACATACTTGAAACGCCCGTCATTCATCGCTGCATACCAGGGAACGTGATGATGCTCCGCCTTGTCCGGCGTTTCCCGGATCACGCGTGTCACATCGCTGCCATAGTGGTCGCCCGTGGCCTCAAAAAAACAGGGATGGTCCCAGGCAGCCCCTTCAGGGTCGCGCAAAAGCGGGGTCAGGTCGCGGCCATGAACCTCCCAGGGTATGGGAATGGCAGCAGCAGCGCTGAAGGTCGCGACCAGATCGGTGCCATTCACCGGGCGGATGCAGACCTTGTCCACGGGGTAGGTGCCGGGCTGGGAGATGATGAGAGGGCTGCGGTAATTGGCATCGTAAGGTGCCAACTTGGTCCGGAAGCCGTGCTCACCCATCGCGAAGCCTTGGTCGGCCGTGAACACGACCAGGGTGTTTTCCAGCTGCCCGCTTTCCTTGAGCGCTGTCATCACCCGTCCCACCCCCTCATCCAGGGCGCGCACACATTCCAACACCTGATGGATGTACTCCTCATAGGTCCTGGCGTTCTTGCCCTGCTTGCCACCTTCCTTGCCTACCACGATTTTACCGTCCGCAGCTCGGGTCCAGGACTGCGTGAGCTTGAGATAGTCGGGTTTTCCCGGGCGCGGTCCGACAATGTCGGCGGGAATCCTCACCTTGTCATGCTGGTGCGCACCCAGATGGCGTCTGGCCGGCGTGGTGGGGCCGTGAACAGCACCGTAGCAAAGCCAGAGATACCAGGGTTTGCCGACCTCACGATGCTCACCACGGATGTAATCACAGGCCCAGTCGGTGTACTTGTCCGTCGAATATCCTTTCTCCACCCGCTCCTTGCCGCCATCGAAGCTCAGAAGCTGATCGTCATAGTAGCTTCCGGCATTTTCAGGATGTTTCGGCCGGTTCCAGACAATCTGATGGTCCCAGTCCCGGCCAAATCCGGCATCTGTTCCCGTGTGCCATTTGCCGATGTGAGCGGTCTGATAGCCATGGGATCGAAACACCGCCGGCCAGAAGGGACACTGCTTCGGATCGTACTCGCTGGCAGGGTACTTGCCGGTCATCCGCATCGACTCAACTCCATGCGGATGCCTGCCGGTGAGCAGGGTTGCCCTGGAAGGCATGCACCAGGCCCCCATGTAGGCATGGGAGAACCTCACGCCCGCCTTAGCCAGGGCGTCGATGTTGGGGGTTTTCGCCCCAGGCAGTGCCTCAGGATGGCAGGAAACCGTCTTGTAGGACTGGTCATCACTGAAGATGAACAGGATGTTGGGACGGGCGGAGGAGTTCGTTGCAGCAGGAGAGCTGGTGACGGCAAATTCAAGCAGGGCCGGCAACAGAGCCAGGATCAGCAGGTGACGGTTCATGACAGGCGTCAGAACGCAGTAGCCAGCGCGGCCTCTCAGCGGAATCAGGTCACGGACGGTTCACACGGTTACCCGAAGGATCCACCACCTTGACCGAGACGAACATCAGCATGTTCTTGCTGCGCTTCTGCTTCACCTTGCCCTGGAAAAGGCGGCCGACCACCGGCACATCGCCGAGCACGGGGATCTTGTCGTCGATCATGATGGTGTTGTCAGAGATGACGCCGCCGAGCACGATGGTTGAGCCATCATACACCTTCACCGCCGTCGTCACCTTCTTGCTGGAGAAGATCGGCTGAAGAATGGTGTTGGCTGTCAGCTCCTGCTTGGCAACCAGGTTGAGCCCCGGGGCCACTGACGCGCTTGTGACGTTGAAGATCGGGCTGCCATAATTGACGAAACCGACAAACTCCGTGAATTCCGGCGTCAGGGTCAGGTCCACCGAGCGGGCGTCATCACTGATCACCGGCTCCACGTTCAAAACCATGCCGACACGGCGCGTTTCAAAGGCGGTGGGCGTCGTTGGCGTCACCGGGATCGGCGGTATGGTGAGCGGCGGCGGAGGTCCGACACCGACAAAGATGACATTCGACCCCACGTTGGTCGGAATCTGGGGCGGATCAAACTCCGTGGGATAAATCATTTCACGCACAATCTCGATAGAGGCAGGCTGGCCGCTCTTGGTGATGACGGAGGGCTTGGAAAGAAGGTCCACGCCGCCCCGCTGATCGATTCCGCGGATCACCACCTGAAACTGAGGATCCGTCAGCACGCCTGCCAGCGAGATCACCCCGGGAGAACGGGTGGAGGTGCTGGAATCCGAACCGAAAAGGATGTCGTCAATCGTGCGGTTTTCAGTAAGGTCCGCAGAACTGCGCAACCCGGCCGTCAGCGGTCCCATGTTGGTCTTGTCCAGGCGCGGGTCATTCGGAAACTCATTAACGGCAAAGGCCACGGGCTGCTGATTGCCAGCCGTGCCACCGCCCAGCTCCACCTTGGAGGCGATGAATCCGCCAAGCAGCCAGTCAAAGCCAATCTCATCCAGCTTGGTATTGGTGATCTCCACCACCTTCACGTCAATCACCGCCATCTTGGGTGAACTGTTCAGGCTCTGATCCACCAGGGCGTCCACCATCTCCAGGTTTTTCGCCGTCGTCCTGACGATCAGCATGTTCGCGGCAGGATTGAAGCTGGCACCGCCTCCTTCAGGAAAGACGATTCCGCGGCTCTCCAGAAACTCACGGGCGCTCAGGCGGCGCAGCAGGCCGGACGGCGCAGCGGCAGCCGCCCCCTGTGCGGCAAAGGGATCCGCCGCAGCAGGAGCGGCAGCATCCATTGGAGCTGCACTGATGAAATCAGGCGGCACCCGGTAGGTCTTGGAAATCAAGGTCTCGTTGGTGTCCGTCAAGGGCACGATGCGCACGGCAAACTCCTCCACCCGGAAGGCGACCCCGGCGATTTCCGTGGCATATCGCAGGACTTCTTCGACAGGCACGTCCACCAGGTTCAAGGAAATCTGCCGGGAGGGTGCGCTTTCTCCAAGGCTCAGGACAAAGTCCACTCCCTTGCCTTCGGGATCCACGTCCCTCGAACGCACCCGGAGATACTCGATCACTTCTTCAAGCGAAGCTCCGGTGAAATCGATGCGCTGGATCTTGATGTCACGCAGCTTGCGGGTCAGCGTCTCCTTGCGGTCGCGGGCGGACATCAGCGATGCATTGGCCAGCGAAGCATCCGCCGCCATCGCCTGCACCTGCCTGGATGCCGGCTTGTTCTCCCACAGGCTGGAAACTTCGTTCAGCATGCGTGACCGCTGATGATCGGCGGCGCTTTGCAAATAGCGGGCACGCTCCCGTTCCACCGTCTCCATCCCCCGACGCGCGGCCGTGTTTGTCGGATCAATCCGCAGGACGTCCTCATAGGTCTCCAGCGCCTTGTCATACATCCCTGTCTCATGCTCGGAGGCCGCCCGCACCAGCAGCTTCTGCACCTGCTCGACATTGCTGATGTGCTTGGGCGTCAGGGCCGGGGGATGACGGTCGGGATCCTCCATCTTGACCCGCAGCTGCCGGATCTTCTGTTTTGCCTCGAGCGAAACCAGGGGCTCCAGACGGTCCAGGATCTTGCCTGCCTCGGCATAATCGGCTGCATTGATCAGCTCCCCAGCACGCCTCAGGCCCGCATGAAGAAATCCGTCCAGGGCGGCCTCCCGAAGCGGTCTCGCCATGGCCAGGTCCGGTACAGCCAGATAGGCGTCCTCATAGGCCTTCAAGGCTTCGGCCACCTGTCCCTTCGCCAACATCACCTCGGCCTCGGAAATCTTCGCCGCCTGATCATTCAACAAGCTGGCACGACGCTGAATCTCCCGTTCCGCCAGACTCACTGTCTCCCGCTCCGCCGCCATAGCTTCGCCATTCAACACACAGGCCGCCGCCGCCAGGGCAAGCAGCCGGGACTTGTTCGCTTGAGGAGCAGGCAGAAAACGCTTCAGGGGCATCAAAAGAGGGGGGAATTACCGTGGAATTGGCATAATTATCAGGTTTTGCGAATGTGCCCAAGTCTTTTCTTCGGCCTCTTCACCTCAGGGGCCCGCCCCGGTTTTGCGGGCAGGCGCCAGCCTCGAATCCTCCAGGTCCAGGCGGTACATGATCTGGTTGTAGTCATACCGCGGCGTCGGCACGGGATTGCCGCTGAAACTCTCGGTGTAGGTTCCTTCAAAATAGATCACCCGCCCCCCTTCTTCATCCATGAACTCATGATGACGGGGATTGTAGAAGGAATACTTCGGGTGACTCGCCACCTTCACGGCCTGCCGCCAGGGCCCAAACGGTTCCGCCGCCTCGGCATACCACACCTCCCCCAGGTTGGACTGCTCACCCTGCTGCTGGGTGCCTATCATGATCCAGGCCTTCCTGTGCGGGTTCCAGGTGACGCTTGACCGGTGGATCCTGACATCCTTCCCGGTGAGCGCATCCTTAACCTGCAACAGGGCCTTGGCATCCGGCATCCGTCCCGCCTTCACACGTTCATTCTCCAGCTTCCACGTCACCGGCCCCTCGGCTTTCTGCCAGACATACTCCTCCGCCGCCTCCGACCAGGCCAGAGCCTCATAGCTGGCCGGATTCAGGGCGTCGGCATAGGTGGCCGGCACCCGGGTCAGGGCAAACTCCTGGCAGAAATAATAATCGTCCCTGCCGTCGGCCTTGACCCGCACGGCATTGCCCTGCGGGTGCTGCCATTCATACTCCTCCCCCAGCACCTGCACGGGCACAAAAACGCCCTGGGCCTCGTCAAATTCACAGACCCCGTGCTCAAGCCGCTGATCCAGCGACTTGAACCTGGCAAAGTGCCCCACCAGACGTTCCCGGCCCTGCTCATCCGGCACAATCATCAGCCCGAAGATCCACACCACACCCGGCTCCTTTGTGGGCATCATCCGGCGCAGCTCGCCTTCGGCATCGAGAAGGTATTCCAGGTGCACTCCCTCGGAAGGCTTCAGCCCCCCCTGCTTCTCCAGGTCCGACCAGGCGCAGGTGGAATGAAAGTTGCCCAGGGGATAGGCCGCCTTGTTGGTGTCCCCCACAGCCAGAACACCCGCCCCTTCCACGGCAGCGCCTGCACGCTGTCCTGGCCCATGACATGATTGAAGTTAGGCCGCGGCAGCGGCACGGCCTTGCCGAGCAGCTCGGAATCCCGGTAGATCCCCTGCCCCGTAACGCGGTACAGCCTCTCGGCGATGTTCTGCCGCATGACCTTCACCTCCGCCACGCCCCCGGCCTTCGGCTTCAGCCGAACCCCGGCATAACCAAAACCATCCTTGCCCACCGCGTAACCCGGCGAGCTGACGTGAAAAAACACCTCACGGTCCATCAGACCCGGCTCCTGGAAGGCGATCCAGCCGGCGCTGTCGGTCGTGCAGGCGATGTGATTGGTCATGGTCAGCGTCACCAGCGGCACCCCGCGCAACGTCGCCTCGTCCACCACATGAATGGCAAAGCACCCCTCCCCGGCCCCGGCCGCACGAGCCTCACCCAGCCCGGCAAAGGACATCCCCAGGCTGGTCAGGCCCAACAAAATCTTCTCCCAAAGGTGCATCCTTGAACCTACGCCCCGATCCCTGTGTCGCCAACAGGCAGAAAACGAAAATCCGAAACCCGACACTCGGTTCGGATTTCGGATTTCGAGCTTCGTTCGTACCTCCTAGCCAGCAATACGCGCCATGATCTTCTCGGTGCGCGCAACCACCCGCTGCGGGTCATCGAGCAACCCGGCGCTCAGCAGCGCGTTGTCGAGGATCTGCTCGCTCAGCAGCTTCGCCAGGTCCGCATCCTTCTGACGCAGGTGGTTCACCTTCTTCACCAGCTCGTGACGCGGGTTGATCTCCAGGATCACCTTCGGCGCCTCCACCTCGCTCGGCTTCAGGGCCTTCATCATCTGGCGCAGCTGAGGGGTCATCTCGCCTTCAGGCGTGATCGCCAGGGCCGGCGCGCTGACAAGGCGTTTGCCCGCCCGCACTTCCTCGACCCCATCGCCCAGCGATTCCTTCAGCCACCCGGCCAGCGCCTGGGTGTAGTCTTCGCTCAGCGATTCGCCTTCCGAAGAAACCTCGCCCAGGTCCACGTCCGGGCTGTTCACGGCCTGCAGCTTCTTGCCCTCAAACTCAGGCAGCGTCGAAACCACGTACTCATCAATGCTCTCATAGAGGAACAGTACTTCATAGCCCTTCGACTTGAAGGCCTCCAGATAGGGGCCGCCCTCGATGGCGGCCCGGCTCGGAGCCACCTGGTAATAGATGGCCTTCTGGTCCTCCTTCATGCGCTTCACATAGTCGCCCAGGCCGACCACCTCGCCCGCCTCCGTCAGGCTGGATTCAAAGCGCAGCAGCTTGGCGATAGCATCGCGGTTGGCATGATCGGTGGCCACGCCCTCCTTGAAGAAGCGGCTGAACTTCGCGTAAAACTCCTGAAACTTCTTCGCGTCGTCCTGAGCCTCCTTGTCGAGGAACTTCAGCAGGCGCTTGCCCACGACCTCGCCCAGCTTGCGCACCAGCGCGCTGTCCTGCATCGACTCACGCGAGATGTTCAGCGGCAGGTCCTCGGAATCGATCACGCCTTTGACAAAGCGCATCCAGTCCGGCAGCAGCTTCGGCGGATGCGGGTCGATCAGCACCTTCTTGCAGTAAAGGGCCACGCCCGGCTCCATCTGCCCCATGCCAAAGGCCTCCATGTTCTGCTCCGGCAGGAACAGAAGAGCGTTGATGACCAGCGGCGCGTCCGCCTGGAAGTGCAGACGGTAGGCCGGCTTGTCGAAGGCCTTGGCGGTGAACTTGTAGAAGGACTCATACTGCTCCTCGGTCACCTCGTCCTTGTTCTTCAGCCAGATGGCCTCCACCGTGTTCACACGCTCGCCGTTCAGCGTGATCGGGAAGCCGACGAAGTTCGAGTACTTGCCCAGCACGCTGCGGATCGTCCCCGGCCTGGCAAAATCCCGTGCGTCCTCCTTCAGCCGGATGACGATGCGGCAGCCACGGTCCTGGTCGGGCGCCTCCTCAATCGTGTAGGTGCCCACGCCCGAACTGGTCCAGACCAGATGCTCGCCTTCACCACGCCAGGAATGGGTGTAAACCTTCACCTCCTCGGCCACCATGAACGCCGAGTAGAAACCGACGCCGAACTGGCCGATGAGCGTGGCGTCCCCGCCCTTGCCGGCGTTCTTGAGGGCGGAGGCGAAGGCCTTCGAACCGGAATGCGCGATGGTGCCGAGATTTTCCACCAGCTCGGCCCGTGTCATGCCGATGCCGGAGTCGGCGATCGTCAGCGTGCCGGCGGTCTCATCGGAGGTGATGCTGATCTCCAGGGGCTTGTCGGCCTGGAAGATGTCCTTCTCCGTGAGCTGAGTGTGGCGCATCTTTTCCAGCGCGTCGGCCGCATTGGACACCAGCTCGCGGATGAAGATTTCGCGGTCGGTGTAGAGGCTGTGGATGACAATGTCCAGAACCTGCTTCACTTCGGCCTGGAACTCATGGGTGGTCGGTGTGCTCATGGGATTTTCAGGGGATAGTATTTGTTGGGGGGAAGAAAACGGGCGCGGAGATTAGAGGGATGCCGTGCCCGGTCAAGGATGCCTCAAGGCATGAATCTCAGGGGTAGACCGGACAGGAATGACCCAGAAGCAAGACCACGGGGAATGCAGAATGACCCAGGAATGCCCCAATCGCCAAGGCCCCAAAAATGCTATGCAGGCCTGAGCTCGAGTTTCGAGTTTCGGTCCTCGGTCATCCTCTCCCAGCACCCAGTCTCTCCACGCAACCCGCCAGATCGACTGGCACCGGAGCTTCCAAAACCGTCTTCAACCCGGACGCCGGATGCTTGAACTCCAGCCGGTGCGCATGCAGCGCCAGCCTCTTCAATCCCAGGGATGCCTTCAACCGCCGGTTCATGGCAAAGTCGCCATACACATCGTCACCCGCCAGGGGATGCTGCCGCGAGGCCGCCTGGACGCGAATCTGATGCGTCCGGCCCGTGATGAGCTGGATGTCGATCAGGCTCAGCCGATGCTCCTCGCTGTGAAGGAGCACCTCATAACGCAACTCGGCGTTAGGCGGCCGGCCCTTCACCACCTGGGTCCGCACCGCGCCGGCCGATTTTGCCGTGGTCAGATGGTCCAGCCACACGCCCCGGGGTGGTGGCGAACCGCGCACGATCGCCAGATAGCGTTTTTGGATCGCCCCCTCCTCAAACAAAGCCCGGCAGCGCTCCGCCGTTTTTTCGTCCAGGGCCGCCAGCAGGGCGCCTGAAGTGTCCTGATCAAGCCGGTGAATCAGCCACACCCGCCCCGCAGGCCCGTCAAAACAGCGCCTGTCCGCATCGTAACGGCCTTCAAACGCCGCCGGACTGCCTGCGTCAGCCCTGCCCAGGTTCGGATGCGAAAGCACCCCGGCGGGCTTGTTCACGACCACGATGAACCGGTCTTGATGAAGGACCGGGCAGGAGGTGAACCGAGGTTGGGCGTCTGGCATGAACGGCGATGAAGCACTGAGCTTAGTCAGCAACCCAACCTCGACAACGCCTTCGTGTCCACCACCGCCTGCGCCCGCCCAACCTTTCGGCCGAAACGCAGGTCGGACCTGAACGCCACAACTTCCCGTCTCAGAAGCGGCAGCCTTGTCATGAGCATCATCCGAAGGATTGCCCCCACCGATCAACCCGCAATCGGCACCAGACCTGATTCTTGATTGCCAAGCCTGCCCCTGCTCCCCATCATCCGCGCGGCATGTTGGAAAAAAACACCCCTCAGGAACACGTCTGGGAAGGCATCGCAGTCTCCCCCGGGGTGGCTCATGCCATGGTTCATGTGCTTAAGGACCACTTTGACGAGCCGGACGCCACGCCCATCTCGGAAGACGAAGTCGACAGCGACCTCGCCCGCTGGCGCAGCGCCCTGGAGGTGACCCGCACGGAGATCGAGGCGCTGCAAAAGGCCATGGAAGGCCAGGACGGCAGCGCCGAGGCGGAGATCTTTGAGGCTCACCTGCTCATCCTGCATGATCACTCCATTCTGAAGCAGGTGGAAAAAACAGTGCGTGAGCAGCTCATCTGCGTCGACGCCGTCTACTACCGGCTGATGTGCAAGCACATGGACGCCCTGCGCGGCCTGTCCGACTCCTACCTGCGCGAACGCTTCCTCGACATCAAGGACGTGACCCAGCGCGTCATGCGCCACCTGCGCGGTGAAATGCTCGACCACCCGATGTTCGAGGACCCGGTCATCATCGTCGCCCATGACCTGACGCCTTCGGACACCGTCCAGCTCGACCGCAGCAAGGTGCTCGGCTTTGCGCTCGAAATGGGCAGCGCCAACTCCCACGCGGCCATCATTGCCCGCTCTCTCAGCCTGCCTGCGGTCGTGCGCCTGCACAACATCTGCGAGGACCTCCACTCGGGTGACAGCGTCCTGCTTGATGGTGACGAAGGCCTTCTCATCCGCAATCCCTCCGCAGAAACGCTGGCGAAGTACCGCAGCCGTGAAGCCCAGGCCGACGCCCGCGAAGACGCCCTTCACCTCACCCGTCATCAGCCCTCCGTCACGACGGACGGCTTCATGATCCAGGTGAGCGCCAACGCCGAATTCATCGAGGAGATGGAATCCATCCGCGACAGCGGTGCCGAACATGTGGGCCTGTTCCGCACGGAGTTCCTCCATCTCGAAGATCCCGAGGCCAATGAAGACTGGCTGGCCGAATGCTACACCCGTGCCGTCAAGGCCATGTCCCCCGGCGAAGTCATCTTCCGCACGCTCGACCTCGGCGGAGACAAGATGGACCCGCGCATGACCTTTGAAAAGGAGCCCAACCCCTTCCTCGGCTGGCGCGGCATCCGCGCCTCCCTGGGCCGGCGCGACCTCTTCCGCCGCCAGCTTCGCGCCCTGCTGCGCGCCTCCGCTCATGGCAGGGCCGGCATCATGTTCCCCATGGTCAGCGGCGTCGAGGAGGTGCGTGAAGCCCGCGCCCTCCTGGATGAATGCGCCCGCGAACTCCTGCATGAAGGCGTGAAGATCGGCGACGACATCGCCATCGGCGCGATGATCGAGATTCCCAGCGCCGCCGTTTCCGCCGACCTCATCGCCACGGAGGTGGACTTCTTCAGCCTCGGCACCAACGACCTCATCCAGTACACGATCGCCGTGGACCGGCTCAACGAGCGTGTCGCCTCCCTCTACCAGCCCACGCACCCGGCGGTGCTGCGCCTGATCCGCATGACCGTGGAGGCCGCCAACCGTTCGGGCATACGGGTCTGCATCTGCGGCGAAATGGCTTCCGACATCGAGCTGACGCCCCTGCTGGTCGGGCTCGGCCTTCACGAACTCAGCGTCACCGCCGGCCAGGTGGCGCGCGTGAAGCATGCCGTGCGCCAGTTGAACGCCGCTGAATGCCGCACCCTGGCTGAGGAAGTCATGTGCCAGGGCTGCATGGTCAGCGGTCTGGAGAAAACACGGGCGATGGCGATGACGAAGTACCCTGACCTGCTGGAATAGCGGCCACCTGCTTTTCCAGGCGGTCCTGATAACGACTCCAGGCCTGAAGGCACCGGCGACGGAAGTCCTCCGGCTTCACGCCCAGCGCTTTCAGGGCGTGACGGTGATCCCAGGCCACGACACGGGCGGTGATCGCATGGACGGCCTGAAACTGCAGCCGCCAGAGCAGACGCCCCAGGTTGTTGAAGCTCGCCACGCGTTCGCTCAGGAAGTCACGCTGGAAGTCCAGGTGTTTCATCTCATCACGCAGCAGCTTGTGCGCGACCTTGCGTACCACGGGATCTTCACAGCGCAGATACAGCGTGCCAAAATAGACCTCGGCGATGAGCTCCGCCGTCAGCAGCACCTGGACGGCAAACTCGAGGTTCACCAGGAAGCGCAGCCGCCGGAAGACGGAGTTTGTCCACTGCTTCGTCAGCAGACGGCCTCCAAGATGCTGCACCAGCCTTGCCAGCAGCCTTGAATGGCTCTGCTCTTCGGCGACAAACAAATCAATGGCCCGCTGATAACCTCGGAAGTTCTCCAGCGGCGCCACCTCGCGCGCATAACGCCGAAGCCGCGAGCCCGTGCCGGATTCACCTAACTGAAAGGTCGCCAAAGAAGCCGCCAGAGGCACACGCAGTTTCTCAGAAAGCCGGCATGGAACATCGTCCGGAAGTTCAAGGGTGTCGTTGATGCGTGTGTTACGCTCAAAATGGGTGATCCAGGTCTGTGTGTTCATGGGTTTGAAGTTTCAGGTTTCAGGTTTCAGGTTGGTCCAGGTTCAATACATAGGTGACAAAACAGGTTCAGAACATGGGTGACACAATGGCGTTGGCGGCTCGCGGCAGCGAGCTTTGCCGATGCCATGGAAAGACACCCAAGCAATGGACCAACGAA
>JBIJBP010000255.1:0-3194 GCA_044345155.1 Prosthecobacter sp.
TTGCAGCTGAAATGGGCGGCATGGCGTTCGCGGTTCCATCCTGAGTGGACAGGTTCACCGTGACCGATCCCGTGTGAGCTGAACAGGTCATGACGACCTCCACACTCGCATCCAGCTGATCCGCAATAAAGGTGGCTGACTTGAAAGCAACGACAGGCGCAGGGTCATCCGCATGCGCCGCAGTCATCCACAAACCCTGGCTAAGAGCGATCAACAGTAAGGTGAATAGAGACGGAACTGCTGACGCCCTTCCACCAAGGAAGGAATGACGATTGAAAGCCCAAGTCGCACCTTGGGTTAGGCCACTGCAGCTTATCACTTTGTCTTGATTTTTTTGTTTCATTTTTGATTTTTTGGGATTACTTACTAAGCTTTTTGAATTTATTTAGACTAACCGACTTTGTGCCTAGTTTATGATCTAGGAGGAGCACGCGTGGAACAAAGTCCTCGAACTAAGATATTTGTGGTAAGTGCCAAACTTTTCGAAAGCTTTGGCCCAACAACCTTTCTTGGGCACAATCCATTCGTGTTCAGCTCCTTGAAGGGCTGACACCTGGACCCAAATTGGCCGTTTTCAGTGACGATCTTATTACAATTCACCATTTCGGGCGAACACTTGTTCAATCATTGACTCAAGTCATGTCGGATATAATACCGATAAATCTAAATTTTTATCGCATTTTGCTTCATTAATTATCTTATCGAAGCAATCACGCCAGTGCCCTTCATCACATGGTCTTGGAGAGCTGAAGCCCTCGAATGCGCTTTTGATTTCAGCATCGAAGTCTAGGGAGCCTTGCTAGACCTGCGAAGGCGACGGTTCCCGGGCCGCTGGAACTGGGGTGGATTGCCCCTTGCTTCGCGGTCGCGCTGGCTTTGTTCGCAGGATTCCTCCCCCTTCCCTTCCGCCATCATGCGTCTTTCCCTCCTCGTCATCCCCGCCCTGCTTGGGTTTACCGGCCTTCACTCACGCCTGAACGCCGTGGAGAACCCGCCGCCCAACGTGGTCATTATGCTGGTCGATGACCTGGGCTGGACGGACCTGGGCTGCTACGGCAGCAAGTATTACGAGACGCCGAACATCGACCGCCTGGCCCAGGAGGGCATGCGCTTCCTCAATGCCTACTCCGCCTGCACGGTGTGCTCGCCCACCCGGGCGGCGGTGCTGACGGGGAAAAGCCCGGCCCGGCTGCATCTCACCGACTGGATCGCCGGTCATCAGCGGCCGCACGCGCGGCTGAAGATCCCCGACTGGACCCAGTACCTGCCCCTGGAGGAGGAAACCCTGGCCGAGCGGCTGAAAACCCGCGGTTATGCCACGGCCAGCATCGGCAAGTGGCACCTGGGCGGACCGGGGTTTTATCCGGAAAAGCAGGGTTTTGACACGAACATCGGCGGCACGCATGGAGGATCGCCGCCGAGTTATTTCTCGCCCTACGGCATTGAAACCTTGAAGGACGGTCCCAAGGGCGAGTTCCTGACCGAGCGCCTGACTGAGGAGGCCGTCGGTTTCATCGAGCGCCAGAAGGACAAGCCCTTCTTCCTCTACCTGCCGCATTATGCCGTGCACACGCCGATCATGGGCAAGCCGGAGGTGGTGGAGAAATATCAGAAGAAGCGCCCCGTCGGAGGTCATGGCAACCCCGTCTATGCCGCCCTCGTCGAGAGCGTGGACGACAGCGTGGGGCGTCTGCGCGCCACCCTGGAGAAGGAGGGTCTCTGGGACAACACCCTGTTCATCTTCACCAGCGACAACGGCGGACTGTCCGGCCTGGTCAGCGCCCGCGGCTGGCAGCGCGGCCCCACGGACAACAGCCCCTCGCGGCTTGGCAAGGGCAGCCCGTATGACGGCGGCGTGCATGTGCCGCTCATCGTCACCTGGCCGGGCCGGATCCAGCCCGGTGGCAAGTGCGAGGCGCCGGTCATCAGTTACGACCACCTGCCGACGGTGCTGGAGGCCACCGGCACCCCGCTGAAGGAGGGCCAGGTCATCGATGGCGAATCCCTGCTGCCGCTGCTGACGGACCAAGGTCATCTGAAGCGCGAGGCCATCCACTGGCACTACCCGCATTACCATCCCGGTGGCGCCACGCCCTATTCCGCCATTCAGGAGGGCGACTGGCGGCTCATCGAATTCCTGGAAACCGGCCGCACCGAGCTTTACAACCTGCGCCGTGATCCCGGCGAGATGCAGGACGTGGCCGACCTGGACACCGATGTCGCCCAGCGCCTGCTCGAACGTCTTCAGGCCTGGAAGCGCGAGGTCGGTGCCCAGGAGCCGACGCCGAACGAAGAGTTCGACATCGAGTCCGCCTGGGACGGGCCGGCGAAGAAGGGCAGGAAATGACGGACTGAATCCTCATCTACACGCCAGCTCAATGCGCCCGGACTCGGGCTGGCAGGGGGATCATCTTCATCCTCTACTGCAGCGAGCCGTCCGGTCTTGTCGGCCGGACGCTGGTTGCGCAGGTGCCTGACAGGCGTATAAACCCTGCCCCTCCTGGTGCCCTTTCCCATGCCTTCCGAATTTCTGCCGATCCTTGATGCCCTGCCGGCGCGCAAATCGCCGCTCATGGAGCGCTTCGGGTCGCTTCTGGAGGTGAAGACGCCCTCACAGCTCGAAGCCATGGCGCGTGAGGCGCGGCAGGTGACCCGGCGGAACTTCGGACGGACCATGCGTCTGTTTGCGCCGCTGTACCTGTCCAACGAGTGCGTCAACAACTGCTCCTACTGCGGTTTTTCACGCGACAACACGAGCATCATGCGCGTGACTCTGACCGTCGAGCAGGTGGTCCGTGAGGCGCGGCATCTGGTGGAGCAGGGCTTCCGCAACATCCTGCTGGTGGCGGGCGAGCATCCGAAGTTTGTCAGCAACGGTTATCTTGAAGAATGCATCCGGGCGATCCGCGACTTTGTTCCCACCATCGGCATCGAGATCGGGCCGACGGAGGCGCCGGAGTATGAGCGTCTGGTGAAGGCCGGCTGCGAAGGCCTGGTCGTGTATCAGGAAACGTATGACCGAGCCGTCTATGCGGACATGCACACGGCGGGACCGAAGAAGGACTTCGACTGGCGCATCGCCTGTCCGGAGCGCGGTTATGAAGGCGGCTTCCGGCGCATCGGCATCGGGGCGTTGTTCGGCCTGAGCGACTGGCGGCTGGAGGCCCTGAGGCTGGCGGCGCATCTGGAGCATC
>JBIJBP010000049.1:0-34014 GCA_044345155.1 Prosthecobacter sp.
ATCGCCCCGAGATCCAGGGCGATGCTCCATGGAGTTGTTCTGTCCGCGTCCGTGTAGGTCGCTCCGATGCCCCCCTGGGCATAATAGGACTCAAAACTGTCGAGTCCTGGGGTCGTCACCGAATAGTCCAGGTAATCATAGCCGCCCCTGGTTGTGATGCTCCAGGTGAGGGGCTGTTCGGTTTCAAAGTCCCCCGAATAGTTCTGGATGGCCGTCAGGCCCTGGGCGTCGGCTTCCCCGCAGCAGGCAAGGCAGGCAAGAGCCACGAGTGGGAGGAGATGTTTTTGCATGGCCTGGGGAGTCTTGATTAAACTGGCAGGGTTCTACGCTCTCATCGCATCCTCATGGGTAATGGGGCACGCTCTGCGTCGGGGAGACACACTCGTTGTCGCAGGTCCTGTCCTTCGGATCCCTTGGCAGAAAGCCCCCGGCAGGCGGCTGCATCAGGTAGATGCCACGGATGCTGGATGGCACCGGGGTGAAGTCCTCCTCTTCAGGTTCCGGATTCACCGGCAGTGGGTTTTTGACTTGTTTGCCGGACTCCATGACCGGTGGGGCCACGGACGCAACCGCCGAGGGCGAGATCGCAGCGGCACAGTCCGTGATGACGCCAGCCATCTTGGGTGCAACTGAAATTCCAGTCTGCACAATCTGCCCGACCAGGGTGGCATCTGCATTGGCGGCAGTGATCGCGGCCTTGATGATTTCGCAGGCGCATGACTCGTTGATAACCAACGCGTCTTCAATGATCATCAACACTTTGCCAGGCTCCTTGCTCACGGCGGCGGCAACATCGCGTGTGATGTCTTCACACTGACCCGCCAGACCAGACAAGGGCAGCGCCAAAGCGCATGACCAGAGGACGGATGCAAAAGCAATCGACCTTGTAAAAAGGCGGGTTTTCATAGCAGCAGTGAATTGTAGAGCGTAGACGGGATAACTTACTCTGGAGCGGGTAGTGGGAATCGAACCCACATGGCCAGCGTGGAAGGCTGGAACTTTACCATTAAGCTATACCCGCAGTTAAAGTTATAATAACACGCAATATCTAACTGCCGCAAGATATTTTTTAGAATTAGCACAAAAAGTTTTAAAATTCAGAAAAACTGATAAAATCAGGAAACTGAATATCAAAAGTCCTTGTTCTTCCTTCAGGCTTGAAGTCATAAACAGCTTGTGATTTCACGCAACTGTGACTTTTCCTGGGCCTTATTTTTTATTTGCGCCCCACCCTCCATTGCTGCTTCTGGATTTCCCAGCCCTGCAAAACCAGCTCATTTTGATCTGGCTCAAGCCTTTCGTAGTTGGCAGATTAGTTGCTGAAAAAATGAGAGGCACTGCGCAAAGGATGTGTTATTTTACCAATCCCCCTCGTCACAGTTGGGGACAAGATCATTCAAAGTATTTCGTACTACATTTGTAATTCCCTGACATGGAACTAGACGGAGGCATCAAAATTTACCTGCGCGAGATCGGCAAGACCGACCTGCTGACTCCCGAACAGGAAGTGGATCTCGCTGAACGCATCAAACGCGGTGATCCCGAGGCCCGTTCGCACATGATCCGGGCCAATTTGCGCCTGGTCGTCAAGATCGCCCAGGATTACGCCAACTACGGGCTTCCCCTCCTCGACCTCATCTCCGAGGGCAACATCGGCCTCATGAAGGCGGTGGAAAGGTTTGACCCCAACAAAGGTGGCAAGCTTTCAACATACGCAGCCTGGTGGATCAAGCAGTCCATCAAGCGGGCCCTAGCCAACCAGTCGAAGACGATCCGCCTGCCCGTCCACATGGTGGACAAGATCAGCAAGATGCGTCGCGTCGCCATGGCGATGTCCGAGGAGCTTGGTCGTGAGCCTACCGACGACGAACTGTCGGAGGAGATTGGCATTGATCGCGCCAAGCTGAGCCAGCTGAAGGTGGCTTCGATGCGTCCGGCCTCCCTGGATGCGCCGATCAGCGACGATGACAGCACCGAGTTTGGCGAGATCGTCGGTGATGAAAACGCCCAGACTCCGTTTGAGCTGCTCAGCCACAAGAACATGCATGGCCAGCTTGACGGTCTGCTGACGGTGCTGGATGAGCGTGAACGCAAGATCATCGACGCCAGGTTCGGCCTCGCCGGACAGAAGCCGCGCACACTGGAGGAAGTAGGCCAGGAGTTCGGTGTCACGCGCGAGCGCATCCGCCAGCTGCAGAACATCGCCCTGCGCAAGCTGCGCCGTGCCCTGCAGAAAAAGGAGGACCCCATCCCCAAGGTGCTGCGCAACGCAGGCTCGAAAAAGAAGCGGAAGAGCAGCGAGGACAAGGCCGCCAAGTGAAGGCCGTTGCCTTCACGCTTTGAATCACAAGTGCCGGCTGCCTGATGCAGCGACGGCTGACTCCCAGTGCGCAGGCGTGTTTAGGTTGGCAAACAACGCCTCCTCCGCCTCTGACAAAAGATGCAGCGATGCCAGCCCTTGCATGCTGCACTCATGAATCATCGTGCGCAGCCCCATCCTGCCGCTGGCAATGCAGCCGAGCATCACCGGCAGCATCCCAGGTGAATACCAGCCGGCAAGCGGTTCAAGACCATGTTTCGACTTGAAGAACAGCCCCTGGCCTGGCTGTGCGGCCCCCACAATCGACTGATTTAAAAATGCCGATGTCATGAACGGCATGTCCACGGCGAGCAGAAGCACCGGGACCTTGAACTCATCCAGCATTCGCACGATGACACCTGCAGGCCCCGTCTCTTCCTCCACCGGGTCAAATCGCCAGGAGAGCGGGCCTAATGACGCGGTACTCTCGTGCAACCCCTGCTCACGACGGCAGGCGACAACAACGGGGTCGGCGCCAATGCCAAGGAGCTTTTCAGCCTGAAGCTGCCAGAGCGGACGCCCTTTCCAATCCAGGCGGGCCTTGTCACATCCCATTCGCACGGAGCGGCCGCCGGCCATCAGCACCGCCGCAAAGCTGCTCATCGGGCGGGGATTCATCACATCGGCTCCTTTTCCGCAGCGATCTCCAGCCGAAGGCCGATTCCCCTGGGCGCAGGTGCGGTGAAGGCTTCGATGATCTTGTCCAGGGCCAGCCCCTGCGGCCCCGCCGCAACACCAGGTTTCAAAGGCCTGAATTTCAGGGTGAACTGCCCCATGTTCCTGTCGACAACCTCCAGCGCGGCCCAGTCTGCCCATCCCTGGAGCAAGGCGTCCACCCTGCCTGCATTGTCACCCTTGGAGTAATCAGGAATGACCAGCTTCAAGGAGGCCTGGTAAGGCATGCCATGAAGGGCCGGAGCGTCAAAAACGGCGTGCGCCAGTTGATGGACGCTGACGATGCAGGGATCGAAGGTCACGTTCACAAAGTCATCCACCATCTGTCCGGAGACGACATCGCGCACCCCCTTGAGCTGGCTGATGGCATAGTTCACAGAATAGGCGCATCCCGGACATTCCACCCCGGAGACGTACAGGGTCACCCTGGCCGGCCTTTCCCTAACTAATTCTGTGTCACCAGCATGAAGGAACGCGGCCAGGGAGAAGATCAGGAGAAGTCGGGAGTTCACGTCGGAGGAGAGGCTGGGAGTCATACGATGCAGCCGGCGGAAAACATGCGGGTCACTCCCCTTCCGGCAGGACGTCCACCGCCACCTGCAGCCGTTGCTCTCCGGCGCCGATGGTCACGCCCCGGAGAGGGCTGACATCCCCGAAGTCACGCCCCCAGGCAACGGTGACATGACGATCGGAGGGAAGGATGTTGTTGGTGGGGTCCGCATCCACCCAGCCCACGACCTCGCCGCAGTACACTGACACCCAGGCATGCGAGGCATCGGCACCGACAAGCTTGACCTGGCCTGGTGGCGGAAGGGTTTCCAGGTAGCCGCTGACATACCTTGCCGGCAGCCCCAGGCTGCGCAGGCAGGCGATCATCACCTGGGCGAAGTCCTGGCACACACCGCGGCGTTTTTTCAGGACCAGCTCCACGGGCGTCGCAAAATCCGTGGCCGCAGGATCAAAGATGAAATCTTCAAAGATGCGCCGGTTCAGGTCGCAAACCGCCTCCAGAACGGGACGGCGGGCCGGAAAGGAAGAACGGGCATAATTGGCAAAAACAGCTCCCGTGGGAATGAGCTGCGAACTAAAGGCGAGTTCACCCGCCAGGCTAGCCGGGCTGGCATGATCGGCACGGCAGGCATCCCTGACCATCTCCCAGGCAGGCGTTTCCGATGGGTCGATGCCTTCCGCAGGAAGCACCTCAACCAGACTTCGGGCGATCACCTCCAACTTCTGATGAGACCCCTCGATTTCAAAATAGACGCAGGTGTTTCCAAAAGAGTCCTCCCGTTCAGCCCTCTGCATGGGAACCGGCCGGATGGAGATTTCATGCCAGGGACACTCCTGAAAAGGCAGCGAACGGGGCTCCAGCCTCGCAATGTAATGCCCGACCGTCACGGGGCTCTCATAGGTGTAGGTGGTACGATGGATGATCCGGTAGCGCACGTCAGGATTTGGGTTGCCGGAATGCCTCCCTATTCGGAACTCCGGCTGGCATGAGAAAAGAAATGTTCGGTGATGATGTCGGAAAGCTTTTCCAGTTCCTTGACGAGCCGGCCGCAGACCTCCGGAATAACTCTGGCCATGCCTGCGGCATCCCTGGCAAGAGAGTCCAGATGAACGGCTGACAGGTCTGACAGGAGGCTGTCCGTCTGCTCCCGGGGAGTGGGGATCTTTGAGGTTCCGGGCACCTGGGGCAACTGGGCGGAGAGTCGTCCCATGATCTGCAGCTGATGAATCACCGACCTGGGATTGATGTCATTGAGCAACAGCAGGTCCAGCGTCGGTGCCAGCGAGGGGCGGGCAAAATGCAGCCTCCTGTAGGTCATCGTGCTGTCACAAATTTCCAGCAGTGGAGTAAGCAGGCTGTCATTCTGCTCGCAGCATTCCGTGGCGGCCCCTGTAAGTTCGAGCACCCCGAAGGCCCGCTCAATGCGCCTGCCAAGCTCAAGAAACCGCCACCCATGTCCGCGGGTCATGTTTTCCTGCTGCATGCCCGCGATGGCGGCGAGATCAAGGATGAGATTGTCGAGCACCCCCTGGGCGCTCGAAAGCAGGAACGGTCCCGCCGGAAGGCGGGCATCTCGATCCAGCCTGTTCACGAGCCTCCACATGTCATCGGAAAGGCGGTCCCGTGCTGCGGCGGCATTGTAGCGCAGCCTGCCCAGAAGATCTGGAATGCTGCCAGGGCGGCGCGGATCGGTCAGCAGGGCGGGCAGGTGTTCCAGTGCATTCTGCGTGCCAGCAGGCACCAGCCCAAGGTACGCCATGAGAGAGACGCATCCATCCACTTCGTGGCCCTGGACCTGGCTGCGCTCTCCGGCAAGTCGCTGCATGACAGCGCGCAGGACACGGACGGATGCTTCCAGCCGTTCCGCATAGCGGCCGAACCAGAACAAATGGTCTGCCACACGACTGGGCACCCCGCTGGGAGGTCGTGCCGGGCGGATGACCACTGTCTGCTGCTTTTTGAGGTTTTCATAAAAAGGGTCCGGAGCGCCATCGCCAACCACCCAGGTGTCTTTGCTGATGCCGCCGCTACGCATGGTCACCAACCAGCGGTGCGGCTCCGGACTGACCCGTGCAAGTCCGCCCGGCATGGTGATGAACCCACCGCCCTGAGCTATGGCAAAGGCCCTCCAGACCAGGGACCGCGGCTCGATCCTGCTGCCGGTCCACGTGGGCGCAGTCGAAAGTTCGAGAACCTCCTGGGCGACCCACTCATGCGGCGCTGCTCGAATGGTGTCCAGCATCCTGGATTTCTGCTCGGAATCAAGATCTGCCAGGAACACCGGGTCCCTGGCTCCCCGCACGAATGCGGGCTTGACCACCCAGCGGTCAGGATCAGCCAGCACCAGGTCGAGTTCACGCCTCTGACCGCACCACCAGGTCGGAACGCAGGGAAGCATCAGTTCCTCGCCAAGCAGATGACGGCACAAGCCGGGCATGAACGGATGCAGCGCCGGCGTCTCCACCACGCCGGCACCCAGGCCGTTGGCAAGCGCGATCCCGCCGTTTCTCCACGCCTCCAGGAGCCCAGCCGTGCCAAGAAGGGAATCCGCGTTGATTTCAAGAGGGTCGCAATAGACGTCATCCACATGACGAATGACCACATCCACCCGGCGCAACCCCTCCAGCGTCTTCAGGTGCAGGTGGCGGTCCCTGACCGTCAGGTCGGCGCCTTCGACCAGAGGAAAGCCAAGATACCTCGCCTGAAAGGCATGCTCAAAATAGGTCTCACTGTAAGGCCCCGGTGTCAGCATTAGGATGCCGGCCTCACCAGGTCGATGCTTGGGGGACAGGGAGCGGAGCATCTCACGCTTTGTTTCATAGTAGGATGCCAGCCGACGGATCTTGGAAGCGTTAAATTCCTCCGCATGAACATTGGCCATGATGATGCGGTTTTCGAGCGCATAGCCATGACCGCTGGGAGCCTGGGCCCGGTCGGCAAGCACCTGCCAGCGTCCTGTGGCATCCCTGACCAGGTCGCATCCAAAGGTAAATACAAAGCGCCCCCCGGGAGGATTGACACCTAGAACCGGCCTTAAATATCCAGGGTTGGCGTAGACAAGGCCCGGTGGGAGCAATCCGTCCCTGAGCAGACGCTGCGGGCCGTAAACGTCCTGGAGAATCGCGTTCAAAAGCCTGCCACGCTGATCCAGGCCGGCCTGCACGGCCTTGAAATCATCCTGTGAAACGATGAACGGCAGAATGTCCAGCGACCATGGCCTGCTTGTGCCCGAGGCATCTTCATAGACGTTGTAGGTGACCCCATGATCACGAAGGAGCCTCTGAACATCCTCGGACCTGGCTTTAAAATCCTCCGTAGCGCACTGGTTTAAAAAGCCACCAAAGGTTTTCCAGTGAGGCCTCAGGACACCGTTCGCATCCATCATCTCATCAAAGACACCTCGTTCGGTCGAATAACCCACATGCATCCCTCTGCCGGGGCAGACTGACTCCGTGGAAGCAGTGGATCGAGCCTGCGGGATGACTTCGGTTGACATGGAGCAAGGTCAGAAGGGTCTCAAGCGCCAGAATCGGGCCAAGGCCATCATCAATTGAAGGCAATCACCCTGCAAATTCAGCAATTGAGTGCCGAAGGACCATCTTCACACTTGCAAAAGCGCCACAAAACCGCTGGTCAACGGCTTTGGGGCATCATCTGTCCGAACCTTCCGCCACCCTCCCACTTTGCGGGCCGATTCCAGGGAAGGCTGCCTTCAGCGACTGGCGGGGGCTGCCGTTCACGGCGCTTGGGCTCGTCGGATGAACAAGACGTCAGGCTGGCTACGACAAGGAGCTGCGAAAGCAAAAAGAGTCTCATAAGCCGGAGAACATGCCTTTCACTGTCCCAAGGATGTCACTGGAAGAGGTTCTCAAGTATCACACGGTCACCAGGCGCGACATTCAACCCACTCGTCAAAGTTTCTGGAAGGATGTTTGCCACCGTGCGCTCATTCTGGACGGAGACGATGCTCAGCTTGCCGACCGTCTTGTTTCCACGGGTGACCAGGAGTTTGGTGGCTTCCGTGATGCCCAGGCGCTGACCGGCATCCACCACGACAAAACCCCAGGCCTGGTTCACGGCAACCACCCTCGCGACCAGTGAATTGCGGTCGAAGGACTTCTTCCTGTCCTCGATTTTACGCACGATTTCTTCATAGGCCTTGCGGGCGTCGGCCACCTTGGCCTCCTCGGCCTCAGCCTCCTTGCGCTTCATTTCGATCTGGGCCTGCGTCTCAGCCGTGGCCTTCTTCATCGCGTTGATTTCTTCAACAACGGTCTCAGGCTTCATGCCCTGCGGGAGCTTGTCGAGCCTGAGCTTCAGGTCGGCCAGCTTCTTGTTGCTGGCATCAAGGGCGTCCTGGTCACGCTTCAGGTCATTTTCAACCTGGGCAAGCTTGAGCTTCTGGCTCTTCAGCTTTTCATTTTCAATGTCCAGTTCACCCTGAACCTTGGCAATCTCACCATTCACCTCCACCACCTTGTCCACCGAAGCCTTGGCATTGGCCAGCTCCTTCTGGACTTCCAGGTTCAGGATCGTCACGCTGTTCCTCACAGCAGCAAACTCACGCCCGTTCTGGTAGGCGAAAAAGGAAGAAACCAGAATGATGACCGCGCTGAGGATGAAGAGGACTTTTGTCATTGGATGAAATCGTTGAAAGCTTCAGGAACTTAGGGGTTGGGAACGGCTTAGTTTTTGGGAGGAGCCGCGCCGAAGGGGTCAGCGGTGTTGGGCTTCTCCGTCGTTCCTGGAGCAGGTGCAGGAGCAGCACCGAAAGGATCGCTGTTCATCGCAGGTGCAGCCGGAGCGGCAGCAGGTGCGGGGGCGGCGCCAAAGGGATCGCTGTTCATGGCGGGCGCGGCGGCAGGAGCCGCCGCAGGAGCTCCGAAGGGATCACTGCTCATGGGCGCCTGTGCAGGCGGCGGGGTTGCAGAGGGGGCTGTGGCTGCTGGCAGCGCTGCATCATTGGCAGCCGGCTGACTCTTTTCCACGGCGGCAGACTGCGTTGCGGAGGCGACGACGACATCCCCGTTCTGAATACGCTGGCCTTCGGCGATGGAGCCCGGAACGACTTCCGCCACGGAACCGGTCTGCTCGACATTTTTAACCTTCAACTTGGCAATCACATTCTGACCGCGCTTCACCTCAAGGTCGGCATTGGCAAACACACCTCCGGAATTGCCCTTGTTCAAGATGGCAACATCCCACTCTGGGAAGAACTGAGCCACTCGTGCAGTGAATTCTGGATCGACAATACCGCGGCGACCGCGCACTTCGGCATCACGCAGCTTGTTGGTCTGGGCCACGAGGTTGTCATGGTTTTCCTTGGCGCTGGCAGCGCGCTGGGTCTGGTTCGCAAGAGCGGCTTCAGCCTCCTGCTTGTCACGCTTCAGCTTTTCAATCTGGGCCACAAGCTTCTCCACATCACCCGCCTCCTCAATCTGCTTTTCAAGGGCGGTCACGTTCTGCTGCTGCTGGTCAAGGTTGCCCTTGACCACGGAAAGCGCGGTCTCCTTTTCCTGCACCTGGGCGGCGAGCTTGACCGTCTCATCCTTGGCCGTGGTCAGATCCTTCTGGACGCTCTGAAGCGCGGTCTGCTTGGCCGTCAGGGCCTCGCCGCCTTCCTTGGCCCTGTCCTGGGCGGCCTTGATGTTGTTCTTGGCGCTGCTTTCGCGATCACGCTCCGCAGCGAGGTCTTTCTGGTTGGACCAGGCAAAATAACAGGAGGCGCCCAGGCAGGCGGCGGCGAAAACGGAGAGGATCTTCCAGAGCATGATTCGGGGGAAAAGTAGGAATTAGATTCCTCTTCTACCGAATCCCTGCTTTTTCGACAACACCAATTTTTCCATCCTTTAAAATCGCTGCTGGAGAGGCAATCCCACTGACGAAGCCGCTGGGCCGCCACCATGATTCAAACTACTTGCGCCAGCTGCTGCCCTGGCCGATTCTGCCGATGTCAGGGGCCGCGGATGTCCAGCTCGCGAACCCCGCCAGGTCCTGACGGAAGCAACGGCAGCATGCCTGTCCATGCTGCGGTTCCCTGACACTTCTCCCCTTTATCAAAGGACGGCTGACTTCTGTCCCTGCATCAGCATTTGCAGCCTGTGACATGCTCGGCACCATGATTCATCCACATCATGGCTTCCTCCCCCCCCGTCTCCTCCACCTCGAAAGGCATCTGTTATCTTGTCGGCGCAGGCCCTGGTGATCCCGGCCTGCTGACGCTCAAGGGCAAGGAGTGCATCGAAGCTGCGGACGTGCTGGTCTATGACTACCTCTGCAACCCCGATTTCCTCCGCTACGCCAGGGAGGGGACCGAAAAGATCTATGTGGGCAAGAAGGCAGGCGACCACGCCCTGCCCCAGGATCAGATCAATGCTCTGATCGTCAAGCTGACCCGTGAAGGCAAGGTGGTCACACGCTTGAAGGGCGGGGATCCAGTCCTCTTTGGCCGGGGTGCCGAGGAGGCCGCCGAACTGGCCGAGGCAGGCGTCAGGTTTGAGATCGTCCCCGGCATCACCAGCGCGATCGCCGCACCCGCCTACGCCGGAATCCCCGTCACTCATCGTGACCACGCCTCCCAGCTGACCATCTTCACCGGCCATGAAGACCCAACCAAAAGTGAAACCAGCCTCGACTATGCGAAGCTGGCCGCCGCCGAGGGCACCAAGGTCTTTCTCATGGGCGTGGAGCGCATGGCAGAGATCACCGGTGAGTTCCTCAGGCACGGAGTCTCCCCGGACACTCCCATGGCCCTCGTGCGCTGGGGGACGCACGGCAGGCAGCAGACCCTGGTCGCCACCCTCGGCACCATGGCCCGAAGGGTGGAGGAAACCGGATTCAAGGCTCCGGCCGTCGCCGTCCTGGGGGATGTCGTGACCGAGCGCGCCAGGATCAACTGGTTTGAAAACCGGCCGCTTTTCGGCAGGAAGATCGTCGTCACAAGAACCCGCCAGCAGGTCGGTGTCCTCAGCCGGAAGCTGCGTGACCTTGGCGCCGACGTCATCGAACTGCCGACCATCCGGATCGAGGAACCCGTTGACCTTCTCGGTTTTGGTGAGCTTGTCCAGGACTGCCACAGCTATGAATGGATCGTCTTCACCAGCCCCAACGGAGTGGAGGCCTTTTTCAAGATGTTTGACAAGATCTACAATGACACCCGCAGCATCGGGGGCGCCCGCATCGCCTGCATTGGTCCTGGCACTGCGGAAAAGGTCAGGGCGCGTCATCTTGCGGTGGACCTGATGCCCGAAAAGGATTTCGTGGCCGAAGGCCTCGTCAAAGCCTTCGGCGAATGCCAGAACATGGAAAATGTGTCCGTGCTCTGGGTGAAGGCCGAGGAAACCCGGGATGTCATCACACGGGAGCTCACCCGCATGGGGGCGATCGTCGATGAAGCCATCGCCTATCGCACCGTCCCTGAACGGGAGGACAACCTGGAGGCCCTGGCCAGGCTGAAAAATGAAGGCGCGGACATGATCACCTTCACCAGCGCCAGCACCGTGGACAACTTCATGGCCCTGGGCGTACCCCTGCCCGCCGGCTGCAAGGTGGCATCCATCGGCCCGGTCACCTCCGAGGCGGTTCAGAAGCATGGCCTCAAGGTCGATGTCGCCGCTGACGTGCATACCATCCCGGGGCTTGTGGACGCCATTTTGAAGCATTGAGCTGAACAGCGGAACCCTTGCACATGCCCTGCCGGATACCTTCGTGCAGCAGCTCCTGATCAACGGCTGACCCTGCCACCCCCGTCCCCAACCATCAACGCCTCGATCTCCTCACGGCTGCCACGGTGGTAGTCGCCTTCAGTGGAGTGGGCAAGGCAGCCTGCGGCGGCGGCAAACGCCACCGCCTCCGCACCAGGCCGACCTTCCATCAGGGCCACCACAAGACCCGCGGTGAAGGCGTCGCCCGCCCCGAGGCGGTCGACGACCTGGGAGATCGAATGCCGTGGAGATGCATGGAGTTCTTCCGCAGCCACGTCGTAAAGCGCCCCTCCAAAGACCTGCACCAGGGAGGTGCTTCCCTCCCGCAGCGTGAATGCGGCATGGCCAAGGCCGGGAAACCTCGTGCAAAGCCGGCGGGCAAGTGACTTCAAGTCGTCATCGGGCCCGATGCCCAGGACCAGCGCCGCATCACTGACACCGCCAACAAAAAGTGTGACATAGGGCAGTATTTCGCCCAGCGTTCTGCGCGCGAGCTCCTGAGCCTCCGCCGGCGGATCCCACCGCCACAGCTTCGTCCGGAAGTTGATGTCACACACGACCTTGATCCCGCGCCGCGCCGCCTCCCTGACGGCATGGAGCGCCACATCGGCCCCGTTGCGTGAGATCGCCGCAGTGATGCCGGAAATGACAAACCACTCGCAGCCGGCAAAGGCCGCATTCCAGTCATAGGCATCGGCGGGTGTCACCGCCACCGAGGCTCCCTCGCGGTCATAGATCACATTTCCTCCGCGTTGATTAACCCCATGCTCGAGGTAAAAGACCCCCATGCGCCCGGCGGATGTCCGCAGGATGTACCGGGTTTCCACACCCAGGCCTCGGAGCTCGTCAATGCAGGCGTCTGCGACGGCATGATCCGGCAGGGCGGTCACAAAGGCGGCGTCCACCCCAAGGCAGGCAAGGGATGCGGCGATGCTGGCCTCGGCGCCGGCAAAGGTCAGGTTCACCGCACCTGGCATGGCCTGCCGGAAACGGGCAAATCCCGGCATCGCGACACGGGCCATGATTTCACCAAAGGTGACGACCCTGCTCATGGCCGGACCTCCTTCACAATCCTGCGGGCCTCGGAGGCGAGCCTGGTGATGCCATCCCAGTCACCCCGTGAAATCAACTCCTTGGGTGCCAGCCAGGAACCGCCCAGAGCAAGTACTGAAGGCTCCCAGAGATACTGTGCGGCATTGGCAGGGCCGACACCCCCAAGAGGAATGAAGCTTACTCCCAAATGGGCAAAAGGCGCATGAATCGTGCGCAGGTAAGTCAGGCCTCCACAGGGCTCACAGGGAAAGAACTTGAGCACACGGCAGTCTGCCTCGACCGCAAGCTCGATGTCCGTCGGCGTGCAGACGCCCGGTGCAAAGGGCAGGCCAAGCCTTCGGGCCTCGGCGACGACACGGGGGTTCATCCCGGGCGCGACGCCAAAGCCGGCGCCGTTGTCCATCGCCTCCTGGACCTGGCCTGGCGTCAGAAGGGTCCCCACTCCGGCAAGGATTTCCGGCACCTCCGCACGGATGCGCCGGAGGCACTCCAGCGCTGAATCCGTGCGCAATGTCAGTTCGATCGCCGTCACCCCGCCGGCCAGGAGGGCCTTTGCAAGCGGCACGGCATCGTCAGCCTTTTCAATCATGAGCACGGCGATCACTCCTGCATCCTTCAGCTGACGGGTCATGGTCTGGGTCATGAGGCAAGCAGGACGGATGCCGCAGCTTTTCAACCGGCATGTTGCTTCCGCCGCAAAAACACAAAGCCCGGCCGGAGGTAATCCGGCCGGGCCTTGGACATGAGATCGCAGGGGAGATCAGGCGGAAGCCGCCTCATCCTCCTCTTCCTGGACGACATCCGAAACAGGCTTCTCGGTCTCTGCGAGGTCGAAATCACGGTTCTTGATGAAGCCGGTTCCCGCAGGGATGAGGTGACCCATGATGACGTTCTCCTTGAAGCCGCGGAGGAAGTCGGACTTGGCCAGGGTGGCGGCCTCGGTGAGGACACGGGTGGTGTCCTGGAAGGAGGCGGCGGAGATGAAGGACTCGGTTTCAAGGGAGGCCTTGGTGATGCCCAGAAGCACGGGCTCGGCTTCGGCGGGCTTGCCACCCTCCTCGCTGACGCGGGCGTTCTCCTTCTCAAACTCCGTGCGGTCCACCTGGTCACCCCAGAGGAATTCGGTGTCACCGGTGTCGGTGATCTTCACCTTGCGAAGCATCTGGCGGATGATGATCTCAACGTGCTTGTCGTTGATCTCCACGCCCTGGGCACGATACACTTCCTGCACTTCGTTGACAAGGTGCTCGCGAAGCGCCTGAGGACCAAGAATCTCAAGGATCTCATGCGGCACGACCGGACCGTCGGTGAGCTGGTCGCCCTTGGTGACGTGGTCGCCATTGAAAACAAGGATGTGCTTGGATCGAGGGATCAGGTGCTCCTCCTGCTGGCCGGTCTTCGGATCCGTGACCATGACTCGGCGCTTGCCGCGGACGAGGCCGCCGATTTCGACGGTGCCGTCGATACGGGCGATTTCGCAGGCGTCCTTGGGCTTGCGGGCCTCGAACAGCTCGGCCACACGGGGAAGACCGCCGGTGATGTCCTTGGTCTTGGAGGCCTTGCGGGGCGTCTTGGCCAGGGTGGTGCCAGCCTCCACCTTCTCGCCGTTCTTCACGTTCAAGTGAGCGCCGGCCGGGATGGTGTAGGAGGCGAGGATTTCGTGGGTCTTCGGGTTGGTGACGACCAGCTGGGGATGAAGGTCCTCCTTGTGCTCGATGACGACGACTTCCTCGTTGCCGGTCTGTTCGTTCTTCTCCTTGGTGAAGGTGATGCCGGCGATCATGTCACGGAACTCGACCTTGCCGGCCTTCTCCGTGATGATCGGGATGTTGTAGGGATCCCAGGTGGCGACCTGCTCGCCCTTCTTGACGGTGGAGCCGTCGGGCTTGGCGATGAGGGCGCCAAGCACAAGCTTGTGGCTTTCAAGCTCACGGCCGTCTTCGCTGATGATGGAGATGACGCCGTTCTTGGTGAGGGCCACCCACTGGCCTTCAGCGGTCTGCACCGCACGCATGTCAGAGTAGCGGAGGGTGCCGGAGTTCTTCAGGTTGATGAAGGGCTGCTTGAAGGAGCTCATGGCAGCACCACCGACGTGGAAGGTGCGCATGGTGAGCTGGGTTCCAGGCTCGCCGATGGACTGGGCGGCGATGATGCCGACGGCTTCGCCGATCTTCACCATGCGGCCGGTGGCCAGGCTGAGCCCGTAGCACATGGCGCAGCAGCCGCGCTTGCTTTCGCAGGTGAGCACGGAGCGGATCTTGAGCTTCTCGACGCCGATCTTGGAGAGGCGGTTGGCCTCACCTTCCAGGATGAGCTGGTTGGCGGCGATGATGGTCTCCTTGGTGACCGGGTCATGGATGGTCTCGCAGCTGGTGCGGCCGTAGACGCGGGTCTTGAGGTCGACAACCTCCTCATCCCCCTGATAGATGGAGTTGAGGGTGATTCCGTTGACGGTACCGCAATCCTCCTCGGTGACGATGACGTCCTGGGACACATCGACCAGCTTGCGGGTCATGTAGCCGGAGTCAGCGGTCTTGAGGGCGGTGTCGGCCAGGCCTTTGCGGGCGCCGTGGGTGGAGATGAAGTATTCGAGCACGCTCAGACCTTCACGGAAGTTCGAGGTGATCGGACGCTCGATGATCTCCCCGGAGGGCTTGGCCATGAGGCCGCGCATGCCGCCGAGCTGCTTGATCTGGGTGCGGTTGCCTCGGGCGCCCGAGGTCACCATCACGTAGAGCGGGTTGTGCATCTTCTTGCCGTCGTTGTATTCCAGCGTGCGGAACACCTCGTCGGCGGTCTGGTCACCCACCTGGGTCCAGACGTCCACGATCTTCTGATAGCGCTCACCGTGGGTGATGAGACCGCGCTTGTAGAGCTTCTCGACGTCCTCAATGTCCTTGTAAGCCTTTTCAAGCGCAGGCTTCTTGGCGCCGGGAATGGCCATGTCGGTGATACCGATGGAGCAGCCGGAGCGCGTGGCTTCGCGGAAGCCCAGAAGCTTCAGGCGGTCCAGGCTGGCGACGGTTTCCTTCTGACCGACGGTCTGGAAGCAGCGCCAGATGATGTCCGAGATCTGCTTCTTGCCGACGGTGTTGTTGTAGAATCCGATGCGTTCAGGCCAGATTTCATTGAAGCGCACGCGACCAGCCGTGGTTTCAATGTAAGGCTTGCTGTTGTCACCGTAGATGCGCTTCTCCTTCTGGTAGTCCGGATTGCGGTAGCGGATCTTGTCATTGACGCCAAGGGCGCCTTCAGCGAGCGCGAACTCGACCTCGGCGGGATCGTTGAAGATCGGCATGCGCTCATTTCCTTCCTTCTTCTTGCCATCCGGGCCTGGCAGCTCGCGGAGGTAGGTGAGGAAGAAGCAGCCGAGCGGAATGTCCTGGGAGGGGGTGGTGATGGGCTTGCCGCTGGCGGGGCTGAACAGGTTGTTCGGCGCCAGCATGAGCAGACGGGCCTCCATCTGGGCCTCAATGGAAAGAGGCACGTGAACGGCCATCTGGTCACCGTCGAAGTCGGCGTTGTAGGCCGTGCAGACGAGCGGATGCACGCGGATGGCCTCGCCCTCGATGAGCTTCGGCTCAAAGGCCTGGATGGAAAGACGGTGAAGGGTCGGCGCACGGTTGAGAAGAACCGGGTGACCCTTGGTGACCTCGTCCAGGATGTCCCAGACTTCCGGGGTGCGACGCTCGATCATCTTCTTCGCCGAACGAACCGTGTGCACCAGGCCCATCTCCTTGAGACGGCGGATGATGAAAGGCTCGAACAGCACGAGCGCCATCTTCTTGGGCAGGCCGCACTGGTTCAGGTTAAGATCGGGTCCGATGACGATGACGGAACGGCCGGAGTAGTCGACGCGCTTGCCCAGAAGGTTCTGGCGGAAGCGGCCGGACTTGCCCTTGAGCATGTCGGAAAGGGACTTGAGGGGGCGGTTGCCGGCTCCGGTCACAGGGCGGCCATGACGGCCGTTGTCAAACAGGGCGTCCACGGCCTCCTGAAGCATGCGCTTCTCGTTGCGGATGATGACGTCCGGCGTGCGCAGCTGAAGAAGGTTCTTCAGACGGTTGTTGCGGTTGATGACACGACGGTAGAGGTCGTTCAGGTCGGAGGTGGCAAAGCGGCCGCCTTCCAGGGGTACCAGCGGACGAAGGTCCGGCGGGATGACCGGCAGCACCTCCATGATCATGGCCTCGGGGCGGCTGTGACTTTCGGCAAAGCCCTGGCAGAGCTTGAGACGCTTGGCCAGCTTCTTGCGAATCTGCTTGGAGCGGGTCTTGGTCATCGCCTCTTCAAGATCCTTGATGGCCTCGGCCAGGTTGATCTGGCTGAAGATGTCACGGATGGCCTCGGCACCCATTCCAACGCGGAAGGCGTCGGCGCCATACTGCTCCTCCGCCTCGCGCAGCTCGACTTCCGTCAGGAGCTGGCCGCGCTGAAGGGGCGTGGAGCCTGGGTCGACGACCATGAAGTCTTCATAGTAGATCACGCGCTCCAGGCTGCGGGCGGTCATGTCGAGCATGAGGCCGATGCGGGAGGGCATGCACTTGTAGAACCAGATGTGGGTCACCGGCACGGCAAGCTCGATGTGGCCCATGCGCTCGCGACGCACACGGGAAAGGGTGACCTCGACGCCGCAGCGGTCGCAGATCACGCCCTTGTGCTTGATGCGCTTGTACTTGCCGCAGGCGCACTCCCAGTCGCGGGTGGGACCAAAGATGCGCTCGCAGAACAAGCCGCCTTTTTCAGGCTTGAACGTGCGGTAATTGATGGTTTCCGGATTCTTGACCTCGCCCGAGGACCAGGAACGGATGCGGTCGGCGGAGGCGATGCAGATCGACACAAAGTCGAACTCCTCACCGGCGGGCTTTTCCCCGAAGATTTCTTTCAAGCTCAGATCAGCGCTCATAAATGGGTGTGCTTTTGGGTTGTGTGCTTGGTTCAGGGTTGGAATCAGGCGGAGAAGCGTTCGATGACATCGATCTCAGCTTCCTGGGTGCTGGAACGCTTGTGGACCTTCACGTCCAGGCCCAGGGACTGCATCTCCTTGATGAGCACGTTGAAGGACTCAGGAGTGCCGGCCTCAAGGGCATGGTCACCCTTGACGATCTGCTCATAGATCCTTGTGCGGCCCTGGACATCGTCCGACTTGACCGTGAGAAGCTCCTGCAGGGTGTAGGCGGCTCCGTAGGCCTCAAGGGCCCAGACCTCCATTTCCCCGAAGCGCTGGCCGCCATACTGGGCCTTGCCGCCCAGGGGCTGCTGGGTGACGAGGGAGTAAGGTCCGACAGCGCGGGCATGGATCTTGTCGGCGACAAGGTGGCCCAGCTTGAGCATGTAGATGTAGCCAACGACGACGTCGAGGTTGAAGGGGTCGCCGGTGCGGCCGTCATAGAGCCGGGACTTGCCATTCAGACCCATCCACTCATAACCAGGAACCTTCTTGGCCTCCTTGACGTATTCCATGATCTTCGATTCAGGGATGCCGTCAAAGACGGGGGTGGCGATCTTGAGACCCAGAGCCTTGGCTGCAAGACCAAGGTGGGTTTCAAGCACCTGGCCGACATTCATTCGGGAAGGCACGCCCAGGGGGTTGAGGACGATGTCCACCGGTGTTCCGTTTTCAAGGAATGGCATGTCCTCCTCGGGCACAATGGTGGCGACAACGCCCTTGTTGCCGTGTCGTCCGGCCATCTTGTCACCGACGCTCAGCTTACGCTTTGAGGCGACAAATACACGGACCATCTTCACGACCCCGTCGGCGGCGCCGTCCTCGCTCGTCTCAATGCGGTCGAGGTTGCGCTCACGCTCCATGTCGGCATCAGCAAACTTCTGCTCGAAGCTCTGGATGATGTCGAAGATCTTGTTGCGGATCGGGCTCGGGTCGATCTCAACGCTGTCATAGCTCTCGGCGAGCTTGCGCAGCAGGGTCTTGGTGATCTTCTTGTTGGCTCCGATGATGATCTCGCCGGTCTGGCCGTTGACCACGTCGAGCGGGATCTTCTCATTGAGAAGGATGTCGCTGAGCTTCTCGGTGAGCTGCTCGGTCAGGTCCTCCTTCTTCGTGCGGTAGTCCTCCTCGATCTGCTTGATCTGCTTCTTGGCCTCGGCGGGGGAGAGCTTCTCCTTCTCCTCGCCCTTGTTCTGGTTGCCGCGTGATGCGATGCGGACGTCCATGACGATGCCTGCGCAGCCGGACGGCACGCGGAGCGAGGTGTCCTTCACATCGGCGGCCTTTTCACCGAAGATGGCGCGCAGGAGGCGCTCCTCAGGGGCAAGCTCGGTCTCGGACTTCGGCGTGATCTTGCCGACGAGGATGTCGCCTGGCTTTACTTCGGCACCGATGCGGACGACGCCGTCCTGATCGAGGTTCTTCAGCGCCTCGTCACCCACGTTCGGAATGTCGCGCGTGATCTCCTCGGGCCCAAGCTTGGTGTCACGGGCCTGAACTTCGAAGTCCTCGATGTGAATGGAGGTGTAGATGTCCTCGCGGGAGACGCGGCGGCTGATGACGATGGCGTCCTCGAAGTTGTATCCGTTCCAGGGCATGAAGGCCACCAGCATGTTCTTGCCGATGGCGAGCTCACCCTGGTCGGTGCAGGGACCATCGGCGATGACATCACCCTTCTTGATCTTTTGACCGCGTTTCACCAGCGGACGCTGGTTGATGCAGGTGCCGGCGTTGGAACGTCCGAACTTGCGCAGCGTGTAGACATAGGTGCCGAAGTCCGGATCGGTCTTCACAGACTTGGCGGGATTCGCCAGAAAGTCCTTCTCGCTGACAGGCAGGTTGCCGTCCTTGGTGATGATGATGACGTCCGCAGTGGCGGCGGCAACGGTGCCGTTGGCATCCGCGACGATCACGGCGCGGGAGTCCCTTGCGGCCTTGCCTTCCATGCCGGTGCCGACGAAGGGCGCCTCGGCCTCAAGGAGAGGCACGCCCTGACGCTGCATGTTCGAGCCCATGAGGGCGCGGTTGGCGTCATCGTGCTCAAGGAACGGGATCAGGTTGGCCGCAATGGAGACAATCTGCTTTGGCGACACGTCCATGAGCGTCGGCTTCGTGGGCTCAACCTCAAGGAAGTCGCCACGATAACGAACCGTGACCTTGTTGCCGACAAAGCGACCGTCTTCACCGATGACATTGTTCGCCTGAGCGATGTGGTGATTCTCCTCCTGGTCGGCGGTGAGGTACTCGATCTTGTCAGAAACCACGCCATCCTTCACGGGACGGTAGGGAGTCTCGATGAAGCCGAACTCATTGATTCGGGCATAGGAACCAAGGGAGTTGATCAGGCCGATGTTCGGACCTTCCGGGGTCTCAATCGGGCAGATGCGTCCGTAGTGCGAAGGATGCACGTCACGCACCTCGAAGCCAGCGCGGTCACGGTTCAGACCACCGGGGCCAAGAGCGGACAGGCGCCGCTTGTGGGTCAGCTCGGCCAGCGGGTTGATCTGGTCCATGAACTGGCTCAGCTGGCTGCGGGCGAAGAAGTCGCGAACCACGGCGGCGAGGGCCTTGGGGTTGACAAGCTTGCCCGGAGTCATGACGTCCATGCTGACGTCAAACAGGGTCATGCGCTCCTTCACCAGACGCTCGGTGCGAGCAAGGCCGACACGGCACTGGTTGGCGAGCAGCTCACCCACAGCACGAACACGGCGGGAGCCGAGGTGGTCGATGTCGTCCAAAAGCCCCTCGCCTGCGCGCAGGTTGAAGAGGTATTTCATCGCGGACACCACGTCATTGGGGTCAAGGACACGCACGTTGGTGTCAGTCCTCAGGCTGAGCTTCTGGTTCAGCTTGTATCGGCCGACACGTGTCAGGTCATAGCGCTTCGGATCGAAGAAGAGGCGCTTCACCAGGGCCTTCGCATTCGGCACGGTGGGCGGGTCGCCCGGGCGCAGGCGGCGGTAGATTTCCTTGAGGGCCTCCTCCTCATCCTTGGCGGGGTCCTTGCGCAGGGAGGTGACGATAAGGTCATCCTGGGAGGCGGTGATAACCTTGATGCTCTTGTGGCCGAGCTGGATGAGCTGGCGCACCACACCGGCGGAAAGCGGCTCATAGGCGCGGGCGACGATGAGCTCGCCATCAAGAATGTCCTTGTAGAGGAGCTTGGAGGCGATCTCCTCCTCGGAGAGACCTTCCTTCAGCTTGAGATCCTCGATGTTGTAAAACAGGCGGAGGATTTCCTCATCGGTGGAATAACCAATGACGCGCAGGAGCGTTGTGGCGAGGAACTTCCGGCGGCGGCGGCGGCGGTCGAGATAAACGTAAAGGAGGTCGTTGGTGTCGAACTGGACCTCAAGCCAGGTGCCGCGGTCAGGAATGATGCGGAAGCCGAACAGCCAGCGTCCGTTGAGATGCTGGGTGCTTTCGAAACAGATGCCCGGTGAACGATGCAACTGGGATACGACGACACGTTCGGCTCCGTTGATCACGAAGGTGCCGCGGTCGGTCATAAGGGGCACTTCGCCCATGTAAACGCGCTCCTGCTTGGCCCCGGCCTCCTCGCGGAGTTCAAAGGTGACGTAAAGGGGGGCGCTGTAGGTCTCAGCCTCGCGGATGGCCTCCAGGGATGAGAGCTTGGGTTCGCCGATTTCGTACAGCACGAAGTCGAGCGTCATCTTCTGATCGTAGCTCTCGATGGGGAAGACTTCCTTGAAAACCGCCTGAAGGCCGACCTCCTTGCGCTTCGAAGGGAGGATGTTCTTCTGCAGAAACTCCTCATAGGACCGAAGCTGGATCTCGATCAGATTTGGCGGCTCGGCGACTTCGTGGATTTTTCCAAAGTTAGTGCGCTGGGACATAAGCGAGGTGGGGAGGCTACGGGATGGCGGTGGCGGTGGGGGGTGTGGAGCAAGGCTCCACGGAATCACTCAAAATTCGAAATCCAGGCCGCCAGCCCGGGTTTCGAGGATATTGAGTGGAAAACGGGTGTCACCCGAGGTCAGGCAGCGGCTGCCATGACGTGGGGACTGGAAAAAAGAAAAGAATGACCGGCCTCCGGCAGCTTTCCCTGATCTCGAAGCGGATGCTTTGAGAATCGGGCGGCTTGCGGGGGAGGTGACGGGCATCTGCGGGATTGGGAATGTCGGAAATGGAAACTTTTTTCGTCCGGACGCCGTCCGCTAGGGAGCGGCGCCCGGTTGAAAAAAGGGAGTTACTTGATCTCCACTTTGGCGCCAGCAGCCTCGAGCTTCTTCTTGACCTCTTCGGCTTCTTCCTTCTTCACGCCTTCCTTGAGCTTGGCTCCGCCTTTTTCGACGAGGGCTTTGGCTTCGGCAAGGCCGAGACCGGCGACGACGTTGCGGACTTCCTTGATGACGGCGATCTTGTTCGCACCGCCTTCAACGAGGATCACGTCGAACTCAGTCTTCTCTTCAGCGGCAGGTGCGGCAGCCGCACCACCACCGCCACCAGCGGCAGCAACAGGAGCAGCAGCGCTCACGCCCCACTTCTCTTCAAGGGTTTTGACGAGTTCAGAAACTTCGAGGACGGTCAAGCCGCTCAGGTCTTCAACGATTTTATTAAGGTCAGCCATGTTAGTAGGTGGTATCGCCGTTTTCCGAAGCTTCGGTGGGTTTAAGAGCAAAAGCTTTTGCTCCGGCGAGGAACCATTGGGTGTTTGTGTTATCAGGCCGCGCGAAACGCAGCCATCTGGTCAAAGGGGTCGGGTGTGATTTGCTGGAGATTACTCTGCGGGTGCACCATCCTTCTCAGCCTTTGCCTTGAGGGCACGGGCGAGAGCGGAGCCTGGAGCCTGGAGAACGCCAAGCAGCTGGGCGTAGAGGATTTCACGGGAGGGCAGGTCGGCGAGGGCCTTGATTGTCGCGACGTCGAGCAGCTTGCCGTCAAGCACGCCCGCCTTGATGGCCGGCTTCTCAAACTCAGCAGCAAAGTTTTTGACAATCTTCGCGGTGGCAAAAATCTCTTGAACGCCGGTCACGAAGGCACTCTGGCCGGTGAGATGCTCACTCAGATCGCCAGGATAACCAGCTTTCTCAGCAGCTTTGCGAACGAGGTTGTTTTTGAAGACATGGATCTCTGCGCCAACGGAGCCGAGGCGCTTGCGAAGCTCGGCGAATTTATCGACCTTCAGGCCGGTGTAATCAACCACCAGCAGGAACGGCGAGGCGTTCACGCGACGCAGGAGGTCTTCGATCAGCAGGGTTTTTTCAGCTTTCATGATTCTGGGGCTCCTAGATTAGAGTTTGACGTACCTGGACACATCAATGCGAAGCGCCGGGGACATGGTGGAGGCAAGCGTGATGCTGTGAATGTACTTACCCCTGGCGGAAGCAGGCTTGGCACGGACGATGGCGTCGATGAGGGCGGTGCCGTTCTCGACCAGGGCCTTGCTATCAAACTGAACCTTGCCGATGGTGCTGGCGATGTTGCCGTTTTTATCGAGCTTGAAGTCAACGCGGCCAGCCTTGACATCCTTCACGGCGGAGGCGGTGTCATCGGTGACGGTGCCGGTCCTGGGGTTGGGCATGAGACCGCGGGGACCGAGCTGCTTACCGAGCTTACGAACCTCATTCATCGCGGCAGGGGTGGCGATGGCGACATCGAAATCCATCATGCCGTCCTTAACTTTGGCGATGAGATCTTCGTAGCCGACGATGTCGGCGCCGGCGGCCTTGGCGGCCTCAGCGGCGGCGCCAATGGCGAAAACGGCGACGCGGACCGTCTTGCCGGAGCCGTTGGGCAGGGGGCAGGTGCCACGGATCATCTGGTCGCCCTTCTTGGGATCCACTCCCATGTGAAAGGACAGGGTGACGGTCTGATTGAACTTCGTTCCCGGGAGCTTGCGGATCAGCTCCGCCGCCTCGTCAAGGGTGAACGACTTGCCCGCCGGAATCATTTCGGCGGCCTTCTTGTAGCGTTTGCTTCGTATTTGCATGGTGTTGTGCAGTGTTGGCGAACGGGGACCGTTCTCCTGCGTTGGGGTTAATCGATGATTTCAATGCCCATCTGACGGGCGGTTCCGGCCATGATGCGGGAGGCGCGCTCAAGGTCCGTCGTGTTAAGGTCGGCAAGCTTGGCCTTGGTGGCTTCGAGAAGCTGGGCCTTGGTGATCTTGGCCACCTTCTTCTTGTTCGCCTCACCGGAGCCCGAGGCGATGTTGGCGACCTTCTTGAGAAGGTTCGAAGCCGGGGGCTGCTTGGTGATGAAGGTGAAGGACTTGTCCTTGTAGACGGTGATGACGGTGGGGAGCACATCACCGCCAAGCTTCTGGGTGGCGGCGTTGAACTCCTTGCAGAACGCCATGATGTTCACCCCAGCCTGACCGAGGGCAGGGCCGATGGGAGGAGCAGGGTTGGCGGCGCCAGCCTTGATCTGGAGCTTGATTTGTTTGACGATTTCTTTGGCCATGGGCGGGGGTTCTTAGCTTGTGGTTGATTGAAAGGCGGGGTTGTCGGGTGAAGTAAAAGGCTCAGGAGGCCTCCTCCGCCTTTTCAACCTGCCAGTATTCGAGGTCCACCGGCGTGGAGCGCCCGAAAATGTTGACGGAGACACGCAGGATGCCGCGCTCAGGGTCAATTTCCTCAATTTGGCCGTTCTGGCTTTCGAACGGACCGTCGGTGACACGCACGTTGTCGCCCACGTTGAAGGCGATCTTGGGCACAGCCCCCTCCTCCTTGTCACGAAGCTGGGCGAGCAGGCCCTCGACGTCCCTGGGACGCAGGGGGATCGGATGATCCTTGGCGCCGGCGAAGTTCAGCACGCCGTCGGTCTCCTTCACGAAATACCAGGTCTTGTCGATCAGACGGTTGTGCTCATCCAGGAGGTGGCAGTTCATGATGACGTAGCCCGGGAAAAACTTCCGGTTGCTCTCCGTCTTCTTGCCTTTCTTGACTTCCGACACGCGTTCAGTCGGGACAAGCACGTTAAAAATAAAATCCCCCATCTCCTCCGTCTGGATACGGCGGGTCATGGAATCTTTGACCTTGTTCTCAAGGCCGGCACGGACGTGGATGACATACCACTGGTCACGGGGGGCAGGAATGGCTCCCATAGGTTCGAAGGGGGACGGAAGGGGGTTGGGGTGGCGGGTGGAACCGGATCACATCCCGGTGAGCCAGGCAGTCAGGGCATCAAAAGCCTTGCGGAAGGAAAAGTCGAAAAAGGCGACAAACCCTCCAAGCAGGATCATGGCGATGAACACCACGATGGTGGAGTCATTCAGTTCCTTGTACTTGGCAAACCCCTTTTCCTTGGGGTCCCAGGGCCAGGTGGCCTTGCGCAGTTCGATGACAACTTCGTTCCAATAGGCGATGATGCGGCTCATGAAGGGAGTGGACGTGATTCAGGTTGGACACTGTCCGCTTGGATCGAAGAAGGTGGCAGGCCAGGAGGGACTCGAACCCCCAACCGACGGTTTTGGAGACCGCTACTCTACCAATTGAGCTACTGACCTGTAAAACCTTTGACCTTCGAAAAGCAGGATGGCTGACTCTGACGCGTTTGTAAAGCCCGCTTTGTCACCAGGGATGATGAGACCGCCGCAGGGGCCGGGGACACCTCCCCCTGCGGCGGCTCAGACAAGCGAACCTACTAGCGCAATCAGTCGAGGATGGTGGCGACGCGGCCAGCACCCACAGTCTTGCCGCCCTCACGGATGGCGAAACGGATCGTCTTCTCCATGGCGATCGGGGTGATCAGCTCGACGGTGATCGAGACGTTGTCACCAGGCATCACCATTTCAACGCCTTCAGGAAGGGTCACGCTGCCGGTCACGTCCGTCGTGCGGAAGTAGAACTGGGGGCGGTAGTTGTTGAAGAAGGGCGTGTGACGGCCACCTTCATCCTTGGAAAGGACGTACACCTCGGCGGTGAACTTCTTGTGAGGAGTCACGGAACCGACCTTGGCAATGACCTGACCGCGTTCGACGTCGGTCTTCTTGATGCCGCGGAGCAGAAGGCCCACGTTGTCGCCAGCACGACCTTCGTCGAGCAGCTTGCGGAACATTTCGATGTCGGTGACGGTGGTCTTGACCGTGGGCTTGATGCCGATGATTTCGACTTCCTGCATCTTCTTGACGATGCCACGCTCGACACGGCCGGTGCAGACGGTGCCACGACCTTCAATCGCGAACACGTCTTCGATCGGCATGAGGAAGTCCTGGTCGATCGGACGCTCAGGCAGCGGGATGTAGCTGTCCACGGCTTCCATGAGCTTGAGGATGTTGGCGCGCTGGGTGGCGTCACCTTCGAGGGCCTTCAGGGCGGAACCCTTGACGATCGGGATGTCGTCACCCGGGAAGTCATACTTGGAGAGGAGGTCGCGAACTTCCATCTCGACGAGGTCGAGGAGTTCGGGATCGTCCACCATGTCCACCTTGTTGAGGAAGACGACGATAGCAGGCACGCCGACCTGACGGGCAAGCAGAATGTGCTCACGGGTCTGGGGCATGGGGCCGTCGGCAGCCGAGACGACCAGGATGGCACCGTCCATCTGGGCGGCACCGGTGATCATGTTCTTGACGTAGTCAGCATGGCCGGGGCAGTCGACGTGGGCGTAGTGACGGTTGTCGGTCTGATATTCGACGTGAGCGGTGTTGATGGTGATACCACGCGCCTTCTCTTCAGGGGCGGCGTCGATTTCATCATACTTCTTGGCCTCGGCGAAACCCTTCTCAGCGAGGGTCGTCGTGATGGCGGCGGTGAGGGTGGTCTTGCCGTGGTCAACGTGACCGATGGTGCCGATGTTGACGTGCGGCTTGTTGCGTTGGAATGCTTCTTTAGCCATGTTGGAGTGAGGGGTTGTGCGCTTGGGTCTGGTTCGTTTGTCGTGAAACGGAAACTCCGGGCGCGGTTCGGCGCTGGCATGGAGCTGTTGAAGGGACTTGAACCCTCGACCTCGTCCTTACCAAGGACGTGCTCTACCACTGAGCTACAACAGCATTGACCGGCGGCGATCCACGAGGGAATCTCCTCCTCATTCGACAACAAAACCGAGGCACACAAACCCCTTGGCTTTCGTCAAGGGTCATACACCCCGGTCTGGTTCCCGAAAAAGTGAGCGCGAAGCTAGGGTGATTACCTGGGCTGTCAAAAGGTATTTCGAGTCGCTGAAAGTTTTTCACTTCAAGGTCGTCAGCAGCCAAAACTCAATCACTTCGGAGATCATAACAGATCAAACGCGGCCCTGATTTGCGATCCAAACCCTCCGCCTGCTGGCGCACATAAAGGAGGCCGTTGCTAAGAACCGGCAGGCTCCATGTGTTTAACGCATAGAATAACTGTGCTTTCTGTAATTCTTCGCATTTTTCAGGCGTCATTTTAAGCCAGTGTAGGCTGCCAGTTTCGCCCAGGCACAAAAAGTCCTCGTCCGCTCTCAAAAGACTGGCCCTCAGGATGCTAAGGCCGACTGGCTGGGAACGCCCCAGGATGGCGGAAAGTTTGCTGTCCTGCCACTCGAAGTTGCGGCTCCAAACTTCCGCACCACTGTCCGCATTCACACAGACCAGTCGGGAGTTATTCTCCCTTTCGCCGTCGATGGCGTACAGGTGACCGTCATGATAAAGGGGAGTCATCCAGTGGCAGGCGATTTTTTTCGACTGCCAGATCTCCCGAGCCTTGTAGGTGGGGTCAAATTCGACCATGACCCCGCCAATGGGCCGGTTTTTGGGGTAGCAGGTGGTGATGAAAACCCTGTTTTTCCCTGGAATGACCACCGGACTGCTGCCCGTGGCCTGGATGTATTCCTCATCACGCCAGGGGAACCGGTCATGGAGGGTGCCGGTGGCGGGGTCGATGCACAAAAGCCCGCCTGTGGCGGGGTCACTTTCGCCTCCGGCATAGACAAGCACCTTGGGCTTCCCATGCAGGCTGGCCAGCACAGGGGAGGCATAACTGGCACCCCATTCGTCCTCAATCCTCCATCTTTCCTTGCCGGTCCTGAGGTCAAAAGCCGCCACACTCACCCCCTTGGTGGCAAGCTTCCGAGCACGTTCCCCACGATCCTCGAAGCCGTCAAAGGCTTCCGCCTTTCCGCCAACGTTCACGATGACGAGGCCCTCGGCCACCAGCGGCGATGAACCTGCACCAAAGAAGTCCTGGGGAACATGGTATTCCGAGCGCAGGTCGTGCTGCCAGGCCTGGTCGCCAGTTTTAAGGTCGAAGGCTGTCAGCCGGGAGGTCACCCCCAGGGTGATGACGTAGCCATCGGCAATCACAGGGCTGCCGCGCGGGCCGTTGCTGAAACCGTAGCGATCCTGGTATTCGACGGCATAGTCCCGGGCCCAAAACCGCCTGCCATTCTCCCGATGCAGGCATTCGACGGTCTCCTTACGGTCCAGTGAATGGAAAATGACACAAGAATCGCCGCTCACCGCCGGAGACGTGTACCCCTCCCCCATCGCCACCTCCCAAACGGGCTTCGGCCCGCCCTCCGGCCAGCTTTTGAGCAACGGCTTCTCCCTGCTTGAGCAATCATCCTGCGGACCGAGCACACGCGGCCAGTCACTGGTGACCGCCCCCTTGGCCAGCGGACGGGGTGCGGCATGAAAGGTCAGGCGGTCAAAGGTCTCGGGCTCACCCGCTGCGCACATGTCAGCCAGGGACAGGCACAGCAGCAAAATCAGTCTCGACGGATTCCTCATGTCCGCCCAGACTAAAGACCCTCATGAAAAACGCCACCGCCATCTTCAGCCTCGCCATCCTTTCCCTGCTTGCCTCGTGCACGACTTGCCCCATGGGACATCAAACCACCGCCGCAGGCAAGGTGGAGCATGTAGTGCTCGTCTGGTTGAAAAAGCCTGGAGACAAGGCAGGTCGGCAGAAGGTTGTGGACACGGCCAAGATGTTTCAGGCGGAAATCCAGGAAATCCAGCATCTCAGCGTCGGCACCCCCCTGCCCAGCGATCGTAAGGTGGTGGATGACAGCTTTGATGTCGGCCTCGTGATGCGCTTTGCCAGCCCGGCTGACCTCGGCACCTACGAGAAGCATCCGGTGCATGTGAAGGCGGTGCAGGAAGTCCTGCAGCCGCTGGCCGCCAAGCTGCTCGTCTACGACATTGTGGCTCACTGAACGGCCCCGATCAGGGCTTGCGCCAGGAAAGGGCGCCCAGCAGACGCCTTCCGGCCGAACGCTCCGCCACAAGCTGGGTGCCTTCGCGTTCGCTGCCTGAGAGGATGTCGGGGTCTCCGGAATCAAAATCCTCCGCGCGCGGCAACCCCTCCGGAAGCTCCTGGCCCGCCAGAATCGCCACTGCGTCCCCAGGTTCAAGCGCCGCCTCCTCGACCGTGACCGAGGGCAGTTTGGAGTGAATGTCGGGCTTTTCAGCCGGGGCGGCGAGCCTGGACGGCACCACGAGGCCGCCGGAGAAGATAAGCTTCATCGCATCCTCCACAGTCAGCGGTGCATCCGTCAGCTGTTCCAGCGGCACCACGAGCAGGAGGCCCGTCATGGGGCTCAGGGCTCCCGGAACAAACACGGCGGCCAGCACCTTGTTCTTTTCGGGGTCCAGGTACTGCCCGGTCACAAATCCCAGCATCTTCATCTCGGCGGCCGGGTAGTCGACGTAGACGACGCGCTTGAAGTTCTGCCTGCCTCCCAGGCCTTTGAATCCGTCGATCACCTGCTTCATCATCCTGTAGATGAAGGAGGCCACCGGCACTCGCATGAACAAACGGTCGACCGCCGCAACCACCCTGCCCCCCAGGACATGGGTCGCCATCAGGCCCAGGGCGACGAAAACGGCCACGGGAATCAGAACCCCTGCCAGGTTCACGACATGCCGGTAAGCCTCCCCTGAAGGATCCACCACCATCCTGCCCTCGGCCTGGTTGATCTTGTTCGCCAGAAACTGGATCGCAGGCTCGCTCCACCCATGCAGCAGCTGGTAGACGTTGTTCAGCACCCAGAATGTGATCAGAAGGGGCAGCGCCACCGCCAGCCCGGCAAAAAATTTGTTACGCAGCCAGACAAACGGGCTGCGGGGCGTGATGGAGGAGACTGGAGCCGGAGGAGGCATGCTGAAACAGAATACGCCAGGAGACTCGCTCATGTGACGTCTTGTTCAATGCCTGCTTCCAGTCCAGGTGCTCTTTCCCGCCCTTGACTCCCGGGCTTCCGCCGCCGAAGAAAGGCCTCCCCTCCCCCATCCCCAAGATGCCCCGCCGAATCACCTACCGCGACGCCGTCCGTGAAGCCCTCGATGAAGAAATCGCCCGTGATCCCATGGTCGTCGTCATGGGTGAGGAGGTCGCCCAGTACAATGGTGCCTACAAGGTGACCCAGGGTCTCTGGGACAAATGGGGTGACAAGCGCATGGTGGACACCCCGATCAGCGAGGCAGGCTTCATCGGCATGGGCATCGGCGCCTCCATGCTTGGTGTCCGTCCGGTGATGGAGCTCATGTTCTGGAGCTTTTACACCGTCGCCTGGGACCAGATCGTCAACAACGGCGCCATGGTCCGCTACATGAGCGGCGGCAAGATCAACTGCCCCATCGTCATCCGCGGCCCGGCCAACGGAGGCACCAGTGTTGGCGCCACGCACAGCCACACCCCGGAGAACATCATGGCCAACTTCCCCGGCATGAAGTGCGTCTGCCCCAGCAACGCCTACGATGCCAAGGGCCTCATGAAGGCAGCCATCCGAGACAATGATCCCGTCATGTTCATGGAGAGCACGAAGCTCTACGGTGAAGAATGGGAGGTCCCCTCCAATGATGAACTGCCCGAAGGCGAACTGGTCGTCCCTCTCGGCGTCGCCGACGTGAAGCGCGAAGGCTCGGATATCTCCCTGATCGCCCACGGCAAGGCCGTCATCACCTGCCTGGAGGCCGCGCGCATCCTCGAAGAGGAGCACGGCATCAGCGCCGAGGTCGTCGACCTCCGCAGCATCCGCCCTCTCGATGAGGAAACCATCCTCAACTCCGTGGCCAAGACCCACCGCGCCGTCTATGTCGAGGAAAACAAGCCCTTCTGCGGAGTCGGCGCCCAGATCGCCTACATGATCCAGGAACGCATCTTCGACGAACTGGACGCCCCCGTTCAGCGCGTCTGCAGCCTGGACGCCCCGGCCATCTACAGCCCGCCGCTGGAAGCCATTCAGCTTCCGACAGCGGACGTGGTGGTCGCAAAGGCTCTCGGCATCTGCTGAACCCTGCCGGACAGCCTTGAAAATCCGGGCTTCACGCAGGCCTGCATCTCCTTCATTTCTCCGGGCGCAAATCAAAGCACACCAGCTTCTCCCGCTGACGCACGATGAGGCGGCCGTTGCTGAGGGCGGGCGAAGTGCAGCCCATGCCCTCGATCTTCGGACGTGCCAGCTGATGGTAACCATCCGCGGCGGCTTTCACCACACGCAGGTGGGTGCCGTTGTTTTCAAAGACCATGACCTTGCCGTCAGCCAGGATTGGCGAGGTGATGGTGCTCTGCACCTCGTTCTCAATCCAGCTCACCCGGCTTGTAGCCAGTTCCACGCACTGATGCCTGCCACCACACATGAGATAAACATGCCCCTCGTGGATGATCGGGCTGCCGCTGTAGCGCATCGTCACCCAAAAGTGGGACCAGGCAGCCTTGGGTTTCCCGTCTTTCTGCCACTGATAGGCCCTTAATCCGACGTCTTTGGCACCGCTGTAGATCACCAGCCAGTCGCCCTGGGTCACCGGTGTCGACTGTCCGCCACCCTCCACTTCCCAGAGCAGTTTCCCATCCTTGGGCGAAAGGCCGTAAACGCTGTTGTTGCCGACCATCAGCAGCACCGCCTCCCCGGAAACTGGCTGCCACCAGGCCGGGCTGCCCGTGTTGCTGCGCACCTCTTTCTGCTCCCAGACCAGCCTGCCGTCCTTCACGTCATAGGCCTGGGCGCGACCAGCGGCGATGTAAACCGTTCCCCCAACGACGAGGGGCGAGGCCGCTGGCCCCTGGGCCGGGAGTGCCGCCTTCCAGAGCAGTTTCCCATCCTTCTGGTCCAGGCAGTAAAAATGCGTGCTGCAGGCTGCAAACACTCGTCCGTCCACCACCGCCGCCGTGCTGCTGCTGCTGCGCCCCGTCGGCCTGCCCTCTGCCTCGAACTTCCACACCTGCCTGCCCGTCGCCATGTCGAGGCAGATCACCACATCCTTCGCCACCTTGATCGTGCCGGGCACCGCCGCAAGGAGCTTGTCCTTCACCGGCGGTGAAAACTTCTCGTCCTCCATCCATTTCCTGAACTCGTCGGCATTGGCAAACGGCTTGCCCTCACGCTTCGCCACGCGCGCAACTTCCTCCAGCGGCAGAGCCGTGGCACCGGCCTTGAAACGGGACTCCACCCACTTGCCCAGGCTCACATCCTCCTTCGGCGTCAGGTTGGCCTTGCGCCATTCCAGCATCCACTCATCCATCTTTGCTCCGCGCAGTTTCGGCAGGTTCAGGCGCGTCTCCTCCAGCTTCTTCATCAGCTCCGGCGACACGCCGCGGTAGTTCATCTGCTGCATCACCTCGGTGTCGATCTCCCTCTGCTCGGAAGCCACGCGCTCATGCCAGACCACGGACATGATCACCTGCTCGCCCGCCACCACCGGACTGCCATGGCCGCCGTAATGGTCGCTCGGAATGAAGTCGCTCTCCCAGACCTTTTTCAGACCGGCTTCAGGAAAGCTCTCGGCAATCGGTGACGTGTCTGTTGACACACCGTCACGGTTTGGCCCCCGCCACTGGGGCCAGTCGGCCAGGGCGGCGGAGGTTGCGATGAAGGAAAGCAGGGGGCAGCGGAAGAGCAGTCGCATGACGAAGGCGAAGAACGCCCGGCCAGGCTCCCGACTTACAGACAGCTCGAAGGGCTCGGCAAAAGGCCGGCTTACTTCTTCAGCACCGCCTCGATGTCACTGTCCTTCAGGGACATCGGATGACCTTCCCAGACAATCTTGCCGGAGGAGTCCACGATCATCGCGTGAGGAATGCCCTCAATGGCAAAGTCCTTCTCCAGCTTTTCATAGGGATCAAAACCGACCGTGTATTCAATCGGCACCGTCTTTTCAAAATTCCGCACGGTCTGCTTGTCCTCATCCGTCACCCCGATGACCTCCAGCCCCTTGTCCTTGTACTTTTTGTACACCTCGTTGAGATGCGGGATGCTCTGGCGGCAGGGCGGGCACCAGGTGGCCCAGAACTCCAGGATGTACGGCTTGCCCTTCAATTCGGGAGCCTTGCCGCTAAAGCGGACCTTGAGGTCCTTGATGACGGTTCCGACATTTGATTTCCCGGCGCTGGCCAGGGTTTCATGACCCAGAAAAAGGGCGGCTAAGGCAAGGAGGGAGGGCAGAAGGCGTGTTTTCATAAGACTGGGGGACTGGCTCTGACGGACAGATTCAGAACGACTGTCCGGCATCACGGCATAGCATGCAACAACTGACAGGGAAACAACCGTGCCAACGAAAGAATCCGCACCCCGGCCCCCCAAGCTCAAGCCCCCAGGCCAGCCCCCGCTTGTTGACCAACCATGCCATCCGGGACGGGAGCCCAAGCGCATGAATAAATCCAGGAACCCCGCGTCGGAGCCTTTGTTCGCAAAAGCTTCACCATGAAAACATCCTCTCGACTCCGCCTGCCACTTGCAGCCCTGGCCCTCTGCGGCCTTCTGAGCTCCTGCGTTGTGGATCCCTACAATACTGGTTATGCCTGTGGCACAGACGCAGGTTATCGCACAGGATACGGACCCAGGCCTCCGGCGGAGGGAACAGTCACAGGAGCCCTGCTCGGAGCGGCGGCCGGCGGCATCATCGGCAACCAGAGCGGCCGAGGCCTGGAAGGCGCCGCCCTCGGAGGACTGCTGGGTGCCTTTGCCGGTGGCGCCCTGCAAAACGCCAGGCAGCCCCGATACCATGCCGTCCATGACAATCCCTGGTACGGATCTTCCTACCCTTCCACATCCTATTGCCCTCCTTCCCAGCCAGCCTGGCGGCCGGGTTACCATGATCCTTATGCCTTTGCCCGGTGAGACAACACCTGGGCTGTGCAAAGCACCCTCATGTCATTCTGGACGGGGAGTACTAGCCGATGTTTTTTGTCCGGATCGGCTGAGCCACCAGGTTTGAATGGGTCTGGTGGCTCATTCTTTTGAAGCGAAGCCGTAATCATGGCTCACTCCACCACTGCCTGGGCCGCCCCTTCAAGGATCTCCACGCGCAGGGACGGCAGGTCCGTGGCATCACGGTTGACCGCAATGCTGACCGGAGTGGTTCCTGCGGGGAGGTCGAGGGTGATCTCGGGGGTGATCTCCTGAAGCACCTTGTCACCGACGACGACGTTGACGTTCTTCACGGCGCTGAGGCCGAGCTTCACCTTGCCGGCAGATGCCAGCTTCAGGCCGAAGCGGGCGATCTTCGGGAACCAGGGATACATCTTCTGGGCATTCACCAGTTCAGACAGGGGCAGATCACCGCTGACCTGGGAGAAACGGATTTCCCAGGGATAGACGGTGTCCTTCTCGTGCAGGGCATGCAGGCCGACGTGGCGGATGTGATCGTTGGTGGCCTGGTCAAGCACGCCCATGACCTTCCAGGTGCGCACATAATTGTTGGGCTTGATCTTGTAGGCGCCTTCGCGGCCGAGTTCCGAGAGGAAGCGGACCAGGTCCACGAACTCGTCTTCGCGCAGGCTGGCGGTGAGACCGGGCGGCATCATGCTGGCGGGGCTCATCTGCCGACTGCTGATCTGGGCCTTGGGAATTTTCTGGAGCTGGTTGGCCGGGTCACGGATGATGACCTCGTCACCTC
>JBIJBP010000050.1:0-33990 GCA_044345155.1 Prosthecobacter sp.
CACCGCAGCGCGCCTGCGCGCGCCACCTTTCAAGATCATCGCTTTGGTTCCCATAGGTGCCACGCCTCTCGCTCCGCCTGCCTCCGCCTGCCACCCAGTTCACAGGGCGCTGCGCGTGACGCTTACGGTGGAGCTGGCGAACTGGGCGTCGAGCCAGAGGGGGTTTCCGTGGTCATCCTCGCGCCATTCGGCGGGCTGCTGCTGGAGGGCGTGGAACTTTCGTGCGCCGCCGTGGTGTGCGCTTTTGAGTTGCTCCCACCAGAGGCGGTTGCCGAGGTTTTGAGCGCCCTTGATGAGGATGCCGTGGTCGGGGCCGGGGGCGGGCTTGCAGGGTGGATGTCCTTGAGGAACATGGATCGCAGAGAATGCCGCGTAAAAGCTCCTTCCTTGAGCCTCGCCACACTACAGCGCATTGTGTGTAGTTACCTCCTTCCCGGTGTCAGGCTGCGACGTTCGTGCCTCACTGTGCAGCGAAGAAGCTCAGGCCGCATGGCCGTCAGGCGCCGCCAGCCCTCCTCAGCCCCCTGATCAGCAGGCCAGGGCTGCGGAGAGCAGGTCGTTTTGCAGGGAGGGGTCGGTGCGCAGGGAAGTTTCGGGCGTGGGGCGCAGGGCGGGTGTGATGAGGCCTTGGGCGCCGGTTTTCAGCACGACGGTCTCCAGCGCCTCGGTGAAGGCGGAGACGGCCATGGCCTCCTCGGCACGGTCAAAGCTGAGGCCGTTGAGCAGGGCGACGTGCTCGTATCGGTCGATCCACTCTGCGGCACGGGTCTTGTAATGCTGAAGGACGACGCGCAGCAGGGATTCGGCTGCACGTTCCTGGGAGTCACGCAGGATCTGGTAGGCCAGGCAACGGGCGACGTCGGCGGCGGCGGCGACGAGGCCGGTTTCGACAGCGCCGGGGTCGAGCTGTCGGTGCCGGTGTTCGTAGTGGAAGCCGAGGTCCACCTGGCACATTTCATGGGTGCGCAGATGGCGGTGGACTTCGCAGAGCATGGCGACCTCAAGGCCCCAGGCGGAGGGGATGCTGAAGCGGGAGAGCGTGCCGATATCGGCGGCAAACTCGCCTGAGAGCGGGTAGCGGAAGCTTTCCAGGTGATCGAGGAGCGGCTGCGGTCCGAGGACTTCCTGGAAGGCCTGGACGAGGGGGAAGATGAGCAGGCGGGTGACGCGTCCGTAGAGGCGGTCGGCGACACGGCTGTAGTAGCCCTTGGCGAAGCGGTAGGCCATGCGGGGGTGGGCGACGGGATAGACCAGCTTGGCGAGCAGACTGGTGCCGTAGTTCAGGATATCTGTGTCATGGCTGACGACGATGCCGTCATGGCCCTTGGCGCGGAGGTAGGTGATTCCGGCCCAGATATTGGCGCCTTTGCCATGGACATGGGCGCCGTTGACGCGGTCATGGACGGACTGGAGCGCAGGGCCGTCGTTCCAGAGGAGGGTGAGGGGCTTGTCACCGATCCATTCGCGGCACTTGGCGCGAGCGGCCTGCATTTGGCCCTCGTCCATGCCATTCATGCTGAGGATGACCTCGGCAATGTAAGGGACCTCTGCGACCTGGCGCAGGATGGAGGGAAGGGCGGGGCGGGTGACCTCGGTGTGCAAGGCGGGCAACAGGAGGGCGACCGGCTTCTTCTGCGTCAGTGCCACCAGTTCGGCCTCGCGGGCGGTGCTGTCAGGCGTGGCGAGGTGGTGCAGCGTGGGCAGGCGCGCGTGCTGATAAAAGTCGGCCATTCGAGGTCGGGAGGTCGGGAGCGGGGAGGGTGACGAAAGGGGCGCCTAGATTTGAGAGGCGGCGTCTTTTGGCATCACGGTGTCCCCTGCGTCAACTTCCGATGTGGAAATCTCTTCATTAACCGGATCTTCGGGTGAGTCGGAGGCCTCGCTTTCGATCTCGATGGTTTGGCGCATCTGCCGGGAGATCCAGGGGCGGACGAGGCCGTAGATGAGGTAACTCACGAAGAGGACGGAGGGCATCCACTGCCAGTTGCGTACGCTGAACGCGACAAGGATGATGGAGATGAGGACCCAGGCGGGGGAGCGGCGGGTACGCCAGTTGACGGACTTGAAGCTGGGGTACTCCAGGTCGCTCATCATGAGGTAGGAAAGCATGACCATGAGGCCGGCGAGGCCGTATTTCCAAGGGCCGATCTGCTTCTGGCCCTCATCGAGCCAGATCATGAGGAGGGTGAGGGAGGCGATGACGCCGGCGGCGGCGGGGATGGGACAGCCGCGGAAATGCTTGCTGTTGGTCTTGTTGTCGCTGGCGGCCAGGCAGTTGAAGCGGGCGAGGCGGAGGGCGCCGCAGACAAGGTAGGCAGAGGCGATGAGCCAGCCGAGGCCGGCCGGGGTTTCGATGTCCTTGAGGACGATGTCGTGGACGAGCAGGGCGGGAGCGACGCCGAAGCTGACGATGTCGGCGATGGAGTCGAGCTCTCGGCCGAAGGGGGACTCCTGGCCGCCGAGGCGCGCCACGCGGCCGTCGAGGACATCGAACAGGCAGGCGGCCAGGATGGCGATGATAGCCCAGTAATAGTGTTCGGTGATCTCTCCTTCGCGGCCTTTGAAGATCTGCAGGATCGCGACGAAGCCCGACAGGATGTTGCCTGCGGTCATCATCGTCGGCAGCACATAGATGCGGGGTTCGCGCTCGATCATGGGAAGGGAAGTGTAGCGCGTCAGACGGGCTTGCCTAGGCGGAATCTGGAAAAGTGCCGAAGCGGTGCGGTGCGGCGGCGGTGTCAGTTGGAGTCCTTCTTTTCGGCCTCTGGCAGGGAGATGTTGGCGATCCAACGCGCCTCCATCAGGGAGTCGGTGTAGGTGCTGCTTTCGGCGGGCTTGAAGATGCCGTTGGCGCGCTTGATCCAGTCCTCGGCGGCTGGGACGTCCTTTTTCTGGAAGGCGATGGCGGCCTTGCTGAAGTAGAAGGCGGGGGTGTCGTCCATGAAGGTGAAGTGGGTGTTGAGGATCTTTTCCGCCTCGGGCAGGCGGTCTTGCTTCACCTCGCAGACAAGTTTTTTGAAAAGCACCATGTGGCGGTAGATGAGCGGCAGCTTGGGGTGATCGTCGAAAAGCTTCTGAAAGGCGCTGGCGGCGGCCGGCCAGTCATGCTTGACGAAGAGGATCTCCGCCTTGTTGAAGAGCAGAGGAAACTCCCCGGGCGCCAGCTTGAGAGCCTGGTCGAAGCATTCCTCGGCCTTGGCGAGGTCACGCAGGGCGCTGGTCATGTAGAGCGAGCCGCGGATGTTGATGAGTTCGGGCCGGTCGGGATGCCTGGCCTCCAGGGAGTCCAGCTTGTCCATCGCCTCGGCGTATTTCTGCGTCTGCATGAGCTGCTGGACCTCCTGGGCCTGCACCACCACGTCCGGCGGCAGCGGGGCGCGGGCCTGCTGGGCGTTCAGGCCTTGAAAAAGGAGGGCCGGGGCAAGGAGGACGAGCGGAAAGCGCGAATGCATGGAACTTTGATCATAGGGGACGGCCAAACGGCAGGCAAGCACGGAGCCGTTGCAGGCTTTTCAGGCGCTTTCTTGACTTTAGGTCAGGAGGCGGCATGACATCCGCTCCCCAACCCCACATGCCTCAAGCTCCCGAGAAAAAATACTGGGTCGTCCGCGGTTCTTCCATCCACAGCCGCGGCCTCTTCGCCAGGACCGACATTCCTGAAGATGCGCCCATCATCGAATATGTTGGTGAGAGGATCACCAAGGCGGAGAGCCAGAGGCGGGGCAAGGCGCTGGAGGAAAAGGCGCGCAAGACCGGCGGTGCCGCCGTCTACATCTTCACCCTGAACAGCCGCTACGACATTGATGGCGGTTTTCCCGGCAATCCGGCCCGGCTGATCAACCATTCCTGTGAGCCGAACTGCGAGGCTTACATCATCAAGGGGCGCATCTGGATCTACTCGTTGAAGGCGATCCAGAAGGGCGAGGAGCTGACTTACAACTACGGGTTCGACCTCGAAACCTGGGAGGAGCATCCCTGCCGCTGTGGCAAGCCGTCCTGCGTGGGTTACATCCTCGACAAGAAGCACTGGAAGAAGCTCGGCCGCATCCTCGAAAAGAAGGCGGAGAAGGAGAAGAAGATCGCCGAGCTGGAAAAGCGCGCCGCTGAACTGCAGAAGGAGCTGGATGACGACGGGCCGGTCCGCCGTGCCAGCAGCGCCAAGCGCAGCCGCAAGAAGCTGGCCGCCTGAGCGGGCTGGCGGCTCCGGCCTGCCGCATGGGGCAAGGTGAAACCAGACAGACGGGCGTGATGCCGACGTTATGGTTTCATGCGCTTTCGGGTCCGTTTTTTCTGCTTTTTGTTCGGCGTCACCTGCCTCCAGGCCGCACGTCCCAACGTGGTCATCATCCTCGCGGACGACTTGGGCTACGGCGATCTGGGCTGCTACGGCAACCCCCGGTTCAAGACACCGCGCATCGACCGCATGGCGGCGGAGGGCGCGAGGCTGACCCAGTTCAACTGTCCGGCTCCTTTTTGCGCCCCGACCCGCGCCTCGTTGATGACCGGACGCCAGCCCTTCCGCTGCGGCATGACCCAGAATCCTGCGCCGGATGGCGGATCTGAGGCCGATGCCCTCTTCCTGCCGAAGTCCGAACTAACGCTGGCCCAGGTGCTGAAGTCGGCGGGTTATGCCACGGGCATGGTCGGCAAATGGCACCTCGGCCACAAGACAGGCACGCTGCCCACAGACCGCGGTTTTGACGAATACTTCGGCATTCCCTACTCGAACGACATGCGTCCCGTGCAGGTGCTGGACGGGACGCAGGTGGCGGAATATCCGGTGGTTCAGGCGACGCTGACGACCCGTTATGCCCGGCGTGCGGAGGGTTTCATCCGGCGACAGAAGGACAGGCCGTTTTTTCTCTTCTTTGCCGAGGCGATGCCGCACAAGCCGCTGGCCGCTTCCGAGAAGCATTACAAGCAGGGGGCGGCGGGGCTATATGGTGACGCCCTGGCTGACCTGGATGACAGCGTCGGGGCGGTGCTGGACGCCTTGAAGGAAACCGGTGTTGATGAGCAGACGCTGGTGCTTTTCACCAGTGACAACGGCGCCTGGTTCGGCGGAAGCTGCGGCGGCCTGCGCGGCATGAAGGGCACGAGCTATGAAGGCGGTTATCGCGTGCCGATGATCGCCCGCTGGCCGGGTCACATTCCCGCCGGTCATGTCAGCGACGGACTTGCCACGATGATGGACTTGTTCGCCACAGCCCTCAAGGCGGTCGACGTGCGCATGCCGGATGACCGGGTGCTGGACGGTCGTGACATCATGCCGCTGCTCACCAGTGCCGCCGGGTCGCCGCATGAATTCATCTTCGGCCATCAGGGGCCCCGGCTTTCCATCATCCGTGACGCCCGCTGGAAGCTGCATGTGCTGCCTTCGCGCCTGATGGCGTTGAAGCCCGGGGCTGACGGGCGGTGGCTGGATCCCAGGGCTCCGGATGGCGTGACGATCCTCGCCCCCTTTGAGCAGTACAACCTGGATGCGCCCCCGGGCCTGACCACGGGGGTTGAACCGAGGGCGATGCAGCTATTCGACCTGCAAAACGACCCTGGGGAGCAGAAGGACGTGGCGGCGGAGCATCCCGGGGAGGTGAAGCGTCTGAAGGCCGCCTTTGACGAGATGAACAGGCAGGTGCCGGAGGTCGCGGAGGTGCGGCGAGCGCCCTATCCAAAAGTGGGGAAGTAGCCGGGGCGGATTGTGCATGAATCATGGCAGTAAGGTTTTTCCGCCCCTCTGCCTCTGCCATTTGGTCGGGCGATTGAAAGGCACATCCCAACTCTCCAGGGAAACGATCTGGTCGGGCGTCTTTTCAAGATGCCGGCTCAACGGCATGCAACGCAGGACATGATCGACGGATGCTTCTGGAAGCGTTATTCCGGGACCGCATGTTTCGTTTTGCCCTTGCCCTTCCAGCCGTTCTTGTCCTTTCACCCCTAGCCGCCGAGCAGGTCGGGCCATGGGATCTCACATCGCTCAAAAACACCGTGCCTACGGTGGAATGGGTGAGGCAGGACCAGCCGATCCATTCGCTGACCTACGCCGGTGAAAAATATCAGGGCCGTGACACCCGCGTGTTCGCCTTTTACGCGTCGCCCAAGACCCTGGGTGAGACGGTGAAGGAGGGTGTCCGGTTTCCTGGAGTCGTGCTGATTCATGGCGGCGGGGGCACGGCCTTCGCTGACTGGGTGCATCTTTGGGCCAGGCGCGGGTACGCCGCGATAGCCATGGACCTGAACGGCTCGCGTCCGCCGGAGCCTGAATTTGACGCGAAGACGGGCATGGCCGTCGGCAACGGGCACCGGGGCGAGCGCCAGAGGCTTCCGGACGGCGGGCCGCCGCACGGGGCTCCGGAGAAGTTTGGCAGCATTGGAGGCGACACCAGCGACGACTGGCCCTTCCATGCCGCCGCAAGCGTCCTGCGGGCACATAGTTTGTTGCGCAGCTTTTCAGAGGTGGATCCGGAGCGTACCGCCGTCACCGGCATCAGCTGGGGCGGCTACACGACCTGCCTGGCCGCCTCCCTCGATGATCGTTTCAAGGCGGCGGTGCCGGTATATGGCTGCGGCTTCCTGCATGAGGGCGAGTCGGTGCAGAAGCCGTCCATCGACAGGCTGGGCGACCGCGCCGCGCAGTGGGTCAGGGAATATGACCCGGGATCGCTGCTGCCGCGTTGCCAGGTTCCCATCCTCTTCGTCAACGGCACCCATGACATTCATTACCCGCTCGACAGCTACATGAAGAGCTATGCGGTGGTACCTGGGGAGAAGCAGATCCGCATCCAGATGAACATGGCGCACGGGCATCCGCCCGGCTGGGCCCCGGCGGAGATCGGCCTGTTCATTGATTCCAAATGCATCGGCGGCAGGCCGCTGCCGGTTCCGGGCAGGCCGTTTATCGAGGGGGAGGACGTCAACCTGAGTGTCAGGACGACCGCTCCCGGCGGCTTGAAGAAGGCGGCGCTGCATTACACCACCGACACCGGCCTGCGGTCGAAGCGGCAATGGACGACGGTGGATGCGTCGGTTTCCGTGGCTCTTCCTGAATCCAACGGAGACCTTCGTTTCCAGGTTCAGCGGGTCAGGGCGCCCCGGCCGCCCGCAGAAGCCAACACCTGGTTCATGACAGTCACGGATGACCGTGACGCCATGGTCAGCACCGAGGTGCAGTTTCAGTAATGCCTCAGGCGCCAGGGCAAAAGAAAGCGGAGCCGGTTGCCCGGCTCCGCCTAGGAAACAAGGGGTGCGGAGGTTACTTGTTTTGCTTCTCGAACTTGGCCTTGCACTTGTTGCAGCAGAAGGCCACGGATTTTCCGTCCTTGCCGGTGGCGGTGATGCTGGAGTCAGCGGGTTTGCCGCTGATGGGGCACTTGTCAGCCGCCAGGGCGGTGGAGGCGAACAGGACGAGAGTGGTGAGCAGTGTTTTCATGAAGGTAGAGTGTGGGGACATGCGGCATCTCCGGCCTGAAACGGCCGGAAAATCATGCGAAGGCTACCTTGGTTGGCGGATGATGTCGATCTTTTCGTTAGACCGCGCTGGAAGCGGCCTTCCGTCCGGTGATGCTCCAGAACTCATGCGGCCTTTAATTCGAGAGACAATCAAGGCAGGGAGGAATTTTGTTTTGCGTTGTTGTCGGGGACGGTTTGGATGGTGTGCCTGACGCTTTCCCCATGAGTTCTGTCCCAGCCTTCTCCCTTTCACCTGACACCACGCTTGCAGAGGTGCTTCGTGCTTATCCCGGGGCGCAGCGGGCGCTTTTTGCCAGGTATCATGTCGGCGGCTGCAGTGCCTGCGCCTACCAGCCGACGGAGACGATTGCCCAGCTCTGCGCGCGCAACCAGCTTTCGGTTCCCGAAGTCATCGAGCACATTGAGTCCAGTCACGGTGAGGATATCCGGCTCCAGATCAGTCCGCGGGAGCTTGCGGAAAGCCTGAAGTCGGGGGCTGGCCTGAAGCTGCTGGACGCCCGGACCCGTGAGGAGCATGAAGCGGTGAAGATTCCGGGGGCGGTGCTGGTCACCCAGGAGCAGGTGCAGGAAGCTTTCAGCAACTGGCCCAAGGAAACCCTCATCATCCTCTATGATCACACCGGCGGACGCAGCATGGACGTGGCCGCCTATTTCCTCGGGCACGGATTTACGAACACCAAGTGCCTGGCCGGAGGCATCGACGCCTACAGCCGCGAGGTCGATCCGAGCCTGCCGCGCTACAGGGTGGAGATGGAAGGCTGAGGCGTGCTGGTGACCCTGACGGTGCAAGACGAGCCTGACCGAAACGATGTCCCGCATCCATGACATCCCCGAAGAAGATCGTCCGCGGGAGCGGCTGATGCGTTTGGGGGCCGGGGCCCTTTCGGATGCGGAGCTTCTGGCCATCTTCATCAACACGGGCATGAAGGGGGAGAATGCGCTGCAGGTGGCCCAGCGGCTGATGCGTGAGCAGGGCAGCCTGAGGAACCTGTCACGTATTGAGGCTGTCGAGCTGGCGCACATGCGGGCGCTGGGGCCTGCCAAGGCGGCGCTGCTGGCGGCTTCGTTTGAACTGGGGCGGCGGGCGGAGCAGGCGGCGGCCCGGGAGCTGCCTCTGGACAGGCCCGAGCTGGTGTATCGGTTCATCGGTGCGGAAATGCAGGCCCTGAGCCATGAGTCGGTACGGGTGATCCTGCTGAACCAGCGGCTCTGCCTGGTGCGGCAGGAGGAGCTTTTCCGGGGCACCATCAACGAATCCACCGCGCACCCCCGCGACATTGTCACCAAGGCCCTGGTACATCGTGTGCCGGCTTTCATCCTTGTTCACAACCATCCTTCCGGCGACCCATCGCCGAGCGATGCTGACAAGCGGCTGACGCGGCGGTTGAAGGAGGCCGCCGACCTGCTGGGGCTGTGTTTTACGGATCACCTTATCGTGGGCTGTCCGGCAGAGGGGCGGCTGCAGCCGTATTTCAGCTTTCGGGAATGCGGTCTGCTCTGAAGCCGCGACAGGCTGGATTTGGGAGCACGGAGAACAGGGAAGGGGCTGGCGAAGCCATTGCAAAGCCGCATCATCGACGGTAAACACACGGAACGGAATCCCATCCCATGCTCCTGATCATCGACAATTACGACTCCTTCACCTACAACCTCGTCCAGTATTTCGGCGAGATGGGGGCTCAGATGGAGATTCACCGCAACGACCAGATCACCCTGGAGGAAATTGCGAAGAAAAATCCGGACCACATCTGTATTTCGCCCGGCCCCTGCACGCCCAAGGAGGCGGGCATCAGCTGTGCGGTGATCGAGAAGTTTGGCCGGAACACCCCTGTCCTCGGCGTCTGCCTGGGGCACCAGAGCATCGGCCATGTCTTCGGTGGCGACGTTGTGCGTGCCGGTCGCCTGATGCATGGCAAGGTTTCCAAGATCCGTCACCAGGGGCAGTCGGTCTTCAAGGGGCTTCCTGACCCCTTCACGGCCACACGCTATCATTCCCTGCTGGTGAAGAGGGACACGCTGCCCTCCTGCCTCGAGATCACGGCGGTCTGTGATGATGATGAGTCGGAGATCATGGGCCTGCGGCACAAGGAGCTGCCTATTCATGGCGTGCAGTTCCACCCTGAGTCCATCCTCACCCAGGATGGCAAGAAGCTGCTGAAGAACTTCCTGGAGATGTAAGGGAGGAAATTCGGAAATTCGAAGCTCGAAAGCTGAAGATAGAAGTCAGAGAATCGAAGACCACCGAACTTTCCCATGGCCTACCTCCTGACCTTCCTTGCCGGATTTGTGGTTGGGCTGGCGACGTGGCTGATCTGGCTGGGGCTGAGGTTCGCCTCCGACCTGAAGGCGGCCCGTGCCGCGGTGGCGCACTACCACGATGGCACGGATCATCCGAAGGACATCGCCGCCAACAAGGCCGTTGAAGACTGCAAGAACCGGCTGCGCTGGCAGAAGCGCCTCAATCCGGAATGGCTGCCGCCGCTGGTCGAGGAGGTGCCGAAGCTGGTGCGTGAGATCGCCGCCATCTATTATCCCGAGCATCCGGATCCGCTGCTGGCGCCCGGGCTCGGGCAGTTCTCCCGGGCGGTGCATCTGACGGCTTTGGACGTGGCCGACTTCCTTCAAACCCGCAGCATCGGCCGCCTGGTGGATGTCAGCGCCAGCACGGCCTTGAAGACCTGGGAGATGACGCACAAGATCGCCACGCACGAGACGATGCAGTCGGTGGGCAAATGGTACAAGCGCCTGCTGCCGGTCTGGCAGGTGCTGAAGTACAAGTCACCTGTCACCTGGGCCGGCGTGGCGGTTTCCAATGTGGCGGCGCGCACGCTTCAGCCGGCGCTGATTGACATCATTGCCAAGCGCACGATCGATCTTTATGGCAGCACTATTCAGCGTTCCAAGCCGGCGACGCAGACGATGACGGCGTCACCCTCCGCACTTTCGGCACCGGTGGAGGGGACCGAGTCAGGGCTTTGATCGGAGCGCGGACTTCCAAATCCGCAGCAAGGTGGTTCGCCTCTGCGCTTGAAACCTCCTGACAAGCTACGAGAACGCGATGAAGAGGCCGGGCTGGGGTTCGAGCAGGAGTGAAGGTTTCCTCCACCGTTTTGACTGCGTTCGGGATGCTGCGGATTTGGAGTTCCGCCCCCCGTCTGATCCTCGTCTTCGTGCCGTTTGGATCGTACTGCCAGGGCCGGAGTTCCGACTTTGTAGCAAGGGGGGCGGTTGTGTGCCTGCGAAACTTCCCTCTGCCGGCTCCGAGGAAGAGGGGTGATTGTGCCCGGCGTATCCTGCGCTCGGGCAAGCTGCGGATTTGGAAATCCGCGCCCCGTTCGATCCTTGCGCCAGGCTGGCATTTGTCAGGGCAGCCGTCCCACCAAGTTCAGCGGCTCAGCATCATTTTCAGGCGATGGGCTTCGGCGAAGTTAGGGTCGATGCGAATCGCTTGTTCGGCGGCGGCCAGGGCTTCGGTCTTCTGGCCGATTTGTGCATGAATGGTGGCCCGGGCATAGGGGATGGAAGGATCACCTGGCTCGGCGGCCTCGCCCTGTTTCAGGGCGGCGATGGCTTCAGCGGTCTGTCCCTGCTGGTTGTAGGCGAGGCCGAGATTGTACCAGGCCCTGGCAAAGCGGGGCTGGACACGGACACAGTCCCTAAGGGCGGCCACGGTGGCGGCGAGGTCGCCTGTTTCACTGAGGGCGAGGCCGAGTTCGTAATGATACTGGGCTTCGTTGGGGGCCAGCTTGATGGCGTCGCGCAGCTTCTGGATCGTCTGTGCAGTGTTGCCCGCCGCATTGTGCAGCAGGGCTAGGTCGTGATGGAAGGGAGGCGAGTTGGGATCCCAGCGGATGGCGGTCTCCATGTGCCGGATGGCGGCGGGTACGTCGCGTCTGGCGAAATGCCACTGGCCGAGCTGCATCTGACCGCTTGGCTGGTCGGCGTTCAGGCTGAGCATGTGCTGGAGGTCCCTGGCGGCAATGGAGCCGGCATCAAGGGATTCGCGCAGCGCCCAGGCGGCGGTGACCCTGACGCTGCGGGCGGGATCAACCAAAAGTTTTTCAAGGCCCTGCCTCACTCCCGGGGCCTGGAGCGAGGGCTCAAGCGAGCGTGCGGCCGACTGGCGGACGAGCGGATGGTCGTGGCCGAGCTGGGCAAGCAGCGCGCTGATGACGGCTGGATCGGTGGCCCAGCGGTCCAGGACCAGGCAGGCGCTGGCCTTCCAGTGCGGGATTTCATCGCTCTGAAGCAGGGCCAGCAGGCCGTCGCGCGCCGAGGGATCGCCCTGGCGTGCCCTGGCGATGATCGTGGCCCGGCTGCGGGTCTTGCGGTTCATGCGTTCGCCCCACCATTTCTCAGTCGCCGCGAGCGACCATTGTGTGTCCTTGTCGGTGTGGCACTTGTTGCAGGCGTTGGGGATGCCAAACTGCCGGGTGAGGAGCGGATCGGGGATGGTGAAGCCGTGGTCGTGGCGGGGATGGCGCTGCATGTAGGTCGTCTGCGGCATGTGGCAGTTGATGCATTGGTTGCCGGTGCTGTTGACGCCATGAAAGCTGTGCGCCTCCGGCTGGATGGCGGGCGCATTGGGGAAGCCGCCGGCGGTGTGGCAGCGCATGCAGAGCTGGTTACCAGGCAGCACGGTCTTCATGCTGTGCATGTCATGGCAGTCCATGCAGCGGACACCGGCGTGGTACATGCGGCTGCTGAGGAAGCTGGAGAACTCGTAGTTCTCGTCGCGGATCTGGCCGTCGGCATGATAGATGTCGCCGCCATCGGTGATGGTGAGCAGGTAGTGATCCCAGAAGGAGTCGCCGGGAACGAAGTCGCCGGTGATCTCGCCGCGCCGGGCATGGCATCCGGCGCAGTTGTCGATTTGCTGGTCACGGTTCCATTTCACGAGGGTGGGATCCTTTTCACCGCTGCCGCGGTGCGTCGACTGCCAGTCATTGTGAGCCTTCATCGGACCGTGGCAGGATTCGCAGCTCACGGTCATTTCGGCCATCGTGGTGTGGTAGGTGTCGGTGGACTCGTCGTAATTTTTGCGGACGCGGGTATTGTGGCAGGAGGCGCACATCTGGTTCCAAACCATGCCGCGTCCGGTCCAGTGCCCCCATTCGCCGGGCCTGCGGTCCTCGTTGCCATAGACGTTGAACCAGTCGCCCTTGTGCGGATCAAAGCAGGCCTCCATGGCATGCAGGGCGCCGCGTTCTCCGGCGACCAGGAATTGTCGGAGGGGATCGTGGCCGATGACGCGCTTGACCGGGTAGGGCTCGGTTTTGCCACCGAAGCCGAGGGCGAGGATTTCGAAGCCGTCCTTGCCCTGGCGGGCCTCGGTCTTCTGGGAGCCGCTGGTGAAGGCCTTGGGAGGAACAAAGGCGGCGAGATCCAGTTCCTGGCTGGGCAGGCGTTCGGCGAGGCCGTGATGGGAGCCCTGCCATTTGCCGAACTGTTCCGCGTGGCAGGCCTTGCAGCTCGCGGAGCCAGCATATTGGGCGAAGGCGGCCTTTTCATCCGGCATGACAAAGGCCTCGGCCGGTTTTGACGGCGTGGCCGGGACGGGAACGGACGTGTAGTTAGGCCCCGGCCAGAGGGCCCAGGCGATCAGGCCGATGAGGAGCGCCAGGCCGGCTCCGAGCACAAGGCCGGCCCGGGCGTTGGAGGCGGGCGTGGCGGGGGCAGGGGCGGGCTGTTTCTTCATCGGCAGTGTGAATACGCGGAGGAGGGCGTCAGCGTCAACGAATCAAGGCCGGTGAAAAAAGCGCTGAACTGACGAGAAGAGTGCTTGAGCGCCGGGCTGTGCTTGGGTCATTCGGAGCCAGCCTTTTCTCATGTCACTCATCACCGCCGCCCTGAAGCTCCGAGAAGCCCTGCGTCCGCTGCGTTTTGCGCCGCCGACGGCCCACATCTACAATCCGCTGGACTATGCATGGGCGGCTCATGAGGCCTACCTGAGCCGGTTTGGCGCGGGCAGGAAAAAGGTGGTGCTGGTTGGCATGAACCCGGGGCCGTTTGGCATGACGCAGACCGGGGTGCCGTTTGGCGAGATCGCCGCCGTGCGTGACTGGATGGGGATCTGTGAGCCGGTGGGCAGGCCTGAGCATGAACATCCGAAGCGCCCGGTGCTGGGTTTTGACTGTCCGCAGTCCGAGGTGAGCGGTCGCCGCTTGTGGGGATTGTTCAAGGAGCGCTTCGGGCGGGCGGAGGCCTTTTTTCAGGATCATTTCGTCGCCAACTACTGCCCGCTGGTTTTCATGGAGGACAGCGGCCGGAACCGCACGCCGGACAAGCTGCCTGCGGAGGAGGTGACGGCGATGGAGAAGCACTGTGACGAGCATCTGCGGGCGGTGATCTTGACGTTGAAGCCGGACTGGGTGATCGGCGTGGGGGCCTTTGCCGAAGAGCGTGCTCAGCGTGCCAGGGATTGGCTGGGCGCGGACTTCCAGGTCGGGCGTGTGCTTCATCCCAGTCCTGCCAGCCCGGCTGCCAACCGTGACTGGGCGGGCATGGCGACCAGGCAATTGGTTAAACTGGGCGTCTGGTCATGACCAGGCGTCCACGACGCGGGCGGCCTCAGGTTGAAAGCGGACCCAGCAGGCATCACCGACGGCGGGCCTGAATCCACTATCGTCACGGCTGCGGCGGGCGCTGAGGATCTGGCTGCCGGCCTTGAGCCTGAACCGTTCGTGATCGCCAAAGAAGGCAATGTCGGCGATGACGGCCTGGAAGCAATTGCCGGGGGCATTGGCCGCGGGCTTCTCCTGGGAGATGAGCAGGTTTTCCGGCCGGATCATGACTTTGATGAGGTCGGCGTGGCGCCACTCGGAGGAGCTTGTGACGGCAGGGTGGCCGAGTCCTTCAATGTGCACACGGACCTGGCCGCCGGGCATCATTTCCTGGACGCTGGCCTGGAGGAAGGAAGCATCGCCGATGAAGTCGGCCACGAAGGTGCTGGCAGGGGCCTCATAGAGGGTGGCCGGATCGGCCACCTGCTCCACACGCCCGGCGTTCATCACTGCCACGCGGTTGCTCAGGCTGAGGGCCTCGCCCTGGTCATGGGTGACATAGATGAAGGTCGTGCCGACCTCCCGGTGCAGGGCGCCGAGTTCGCGCAGCATGTGCTGACGCAGCTTGAGGTCGAGGGCGGCGAGGGGTTCGTCGAGCAGCAGCACCTGCGGACCCTTGACGAGGGCGCGGGCGATGGCCACGCGCTGACGCTGGCCGCCACTGAGCTGGTCGGGACGTTTCCGGGCGTGCTCCTCCAGACGAGTGAGGTGCAGCATGTGATCCACCGCTTTTTGAATCTCCGCCCGGCTGCGGCGTTCCATGCGCAGGCCGAAGGCGATGTTGTCACGTACGGACAGGTGGGGGAAAAGGGCGTAGTTCTGGAAGACCGTGTTCACCGGCCGCTTCTCGGGCGGCAGGTGGGTGATGTCCGAGCCATTCAGAGAGATGCGGCCCGAGTCAGGAGGCTCAAAGCCGGCGATCATGCGTAGGAGCGTGGTTTTGCCGCAGCCGCTGGGACCGAGCAGGGAGAAGACCTCACCCGCTTGGATTTCCAGGCTCACGCCATCAACGGCGGGCTTTTTGCCGTAGGACTTGCGGGCTTCGGAGATGACCAGGAAATCCTGCATGAATCCGAGAGGATGCCGGGTCAGTGAGCCGGAGATTGGGGGAAGCCGCAGTGCCTCAGGCCATCGGGCAGCTCAGCCAGACAGTGGTGGTGTTGTTTTCCGAGGCGATGCCGATCTGGATGCCCATCTGATGGCAGAGCATGGCAGCGATGGTCAGGCCCAGGCCGAGATGATTGCTGGACTTGGAGCCGCTGAAGGGGCGGAACATCTGGGCGAGCTTTTCAGGAGTGAGGGTCGTGCCGGTGTTGCTGACCAGGATGTCCACGCGGCGTTGTTCCGCAGGCGTGATGACGCCGGGGCCGACGATTTTAAGCATGGCCCGGCCACCCACGGGGCCGGCGGCTTCAGCAGCGTTTTTGAGGATCTCCACCAGGACCTCCTTGAGTTTGGTGGGATCGACATTCACGGCTGGCAGGCCCTGCTGCACGTCTGCCTCGAGCTGGACGTTGTTCTTGGTGAAGGGCTCCAGCAGGGCGGTCTGCACGACACCGAGGTATTCGTTCAGATTCAAGGCCTGGGGCTGAAGCTTGGCACAGCCACCGGCTCCGCGTACACGTTCGCTGAGATTGGACACACCGACGGAAGCTTCACGGATGTGCTGCATGTTTTCCGCGATGGCCGCATCCAGGCCTTCGGTCATGAGGATGAGGCTGCTGAATCCCTGGATGACTGCGAGGAGGTTGTTCAGCTTATGGGTCAGGCCACGCAGCAGCTCCTGGTGAAAGCCGTCGCTGTGCTCGTTGCCAAGCTGGAGGTGGGTGGGGAAAACGAACTGCATGGGCGGGAGAGGAAAGTGGGCAGTCAATGCACGCGGGGAGGGGGGGTGGCAAGGCGGTTTTTGGCGCTCACGGGAGCGCGAGCCCGGCTTCGTAAGTCACTCAAGCCCGCGTAGTAGGGGGCGATGCGGCGGGCGTGCTCGTCGTAGGCAGCTTCAAAGAGCTCCGTGGCTCGTTGTGCGCCCACAAGGGCTCCTGCCGTCAGCACTTTAGGCGGATGCCCGGCCCGGGTGAGGCGGTCGGCGACCTCGGCCTTGATGGCGTTCACCAGCAGGCATCCGCCGACGGTGCTGCCTGGGGCGACGGGTGTGTCGAGTCCGTCAATCTTGACCATGGCGTCACCGATCGGAGCGCCGGTGTCGAGGACAAGGTCGGCGAAGTCCTGGAGTTTTTTGCCGTCGGGATGACGGGATGTGCTGGCCTCGGAGTGGTCCTTGGAGATCAGGGCCACGACCTTGACTCCGCGGCGCTGGAACTCCTCGGCCATCTCCACGGGTACGACATTGCAGCCGCTGGAGGAGACGACCAGGGCGCTGTCGCCGGGCTTCAGGTCGAAGTTGCGCAGGATGCGAGCAGCGAGCCCGCTGACGTTTTCCAGGAACATCGCCTGGCGCTGGCCGTTGGCGCCGACGACCAGGTTGTGAAAGGTCAGGGACAGTTCGACGATCGGGTTGAAGCCGGGAAAGGAGCCGTAGCGTGGCCACATCTCCTCAACGAGGATGCGGCTGTGGCCCGAACCAAAAACGTGGACCATTTGTCCGGCCAGGATGGTCCTGGCGAAGAGGTCGGCCGCCTCCTGGATGACAGGGAGCTGGCTGCGGACGCAATCGATGAGGCGGGAGGACTGATGAAGGAAGGATTCAGCGGGGGACATGCGGGATCAGCGAAAGACCAGGGTCGAGTGGTGAAGTCAATCCGAATGCGGTGGATGGCAGGATATGCCGTGTCTTGCATGGGCGGCCGTGGATTTCCTCCAGGTGGCAAACCGCTGTAAACAAACTTTGACTGGAGGCCATGCGGTGCCATTTCAGGGGGTGACGGCAGGCCAAGGTCCTGCTGCCACCCGTTTCCACCATGGCTGCTCCGCTCTCCGCTCAAGACGTCCATCGAACCTATCACCTGGGAGGTCACGACCTGCCGGTGCTGCGCGGGGTGAATCTGGAGGTGCAGGCCGGAGAGAAGGTGTTTCTCTGCGGCCAGTCCGGGGCGGGGAAAACCACGCTTCTCTACGTGCTCGGCGGACTGGAAAAGCCGTGCCATGGAGATGTGCAGGTGCATGGAAAGTCGCTCTACCATGGTGCGGCCAAGGCCAGGGCCGAGATGCGCAACAGGACGATGGGCTTTGTCTTTCAGCACTACTTCCTGCTGCCGGAACTCACCGCGCTGGAGAATGTCTGCCTGCCGGCGATGATTGGCGGCCGCAAGGCGGAGGTCAGGGCGCGTGAGCTGCTGGACCGGGTGGGTTTGAGCCAGCGGCTGGACCATCTGCCGACGGAGCTTTCAGGCGGTGAGCAGCAGAGGGTGGCAATCGCCCGGGCGTTGATCAATGACCCAGGAATCCTGTATGCCGACGAGCCGACGGGCAACCTGGACGCCTCGACGGGAACAGGGGTGATCGACATGCTGCTGAAGGTCGTCGATGAATCCAAGAAGACGCTGGTGGTTGTGACGCATGACCAGAACCTGGCCCGGCGCGGCGACCGCCGTCTGGTGCTGAAGCAGGGCGTGCTGGTGGAGGAGTGAGATGCCGAGCCAGCCCCTTCGGGAGAGGCAAGGGCAATAAAAAGGCGGCGCGGTTGAAGCCGCGCCGCCGTGAATGAAATCAGGAAAGCCGATCAGGTCAGCACTTCGCTTAGGATGCGGCCACCGTTGACGATGTCGATGGGGCGTACGCCGTCGGCGACGATGCGTTTCTCACCGTTGATGCCGAGCAGTCGGTACATCGTCTTGGCGAGGTCTTCCGGGCCGACAGCATCGCGGTCGGGTTCGCCGCCGAGAGCATCGGAGGCGCCGTGGATGTAGCCTTCCTTGACGCCGCCGCCGGCCATGGCGACGGAGAAGACGCGGGGCCAGTGGTCACGGCCGTTGGTGCCGTTGACCTTCGGCGTGCGGCCGAACTCGGAGCTGACGATGACGAGGGTCTTCTTGAGCATGCCGCGCTCGTCGAGGTCGCGGATGAGACGTGCGAAGGCCTGGTCAAAGTTCGGGGCCTGGCCGTCGAAGGCACTCTTGATATTGCTGTGGTGATCCCAGCTCCCGTAGTTGACGGAAACCATGCGAACACCGGCTTCGACAAGGCGGCGGGCGAGCAGGAAACGCTGGCCGGCGGTGTTGCGGCCGTATTCGTCGCGAAGCTTGTCGGACTCCTTGGAGAGGTCGAAGGCTTCACGTGCCTGGGTGGAGCTGATCAGGCCGTAGGCGGCCTGGTAGAAGCTGTCCATGGCGTTGATGGAGTCCGCCTTTTCCACGGTGCGGAAGTGTTCATCGACGGTGCCCAGCAGGCTGCGGCGGCGATCGAACCGCTTCTCGTCGATGTCCTTCGGGGTGAGCAGGTCACGGACGCTGAAGTTCTTGTCGGCTGGATCGCTGCCAAGGGCGAAGGGGCCGAAGGCGCTGCTCATGTAGCCGGTGCCCTGGTCGGGGGCGAAGACGTTCGGCACCGCGACGTAGGGCGGCAGGTTGTTCCTGCTGCCGAGTTCGTGGGAGACGATGGAGCCGAAGCTGGGGAACTTGATGGCCGGGCTGGGGCGGTAGCCGGTGAACATGTTGTGAGTGCCGCGCTCGTGGGCTGCCTCGCCATGGGTCATGCTGCGAATGACCGACAGCTTGTGCATGATCTTGGAGATGTTCTGGAACTTCTCGCCGACATACTCCCCTGGGATGGAGGTCTTGATCGGGGTGTAGGGGCCGCGATAGTCCGGGGAGGCGAAGGGCTTCGGATCCCAGGATTCGTGCTGGGCCATGCCGCCGGGCAGGTAGATGTGGATGACGGAATCCGCGATCGGCTTGAATGTCTCCACTTCCGGCAGCGCCGTGGCGGCCTGGAGACGGAGGAGGTCGGGCAGGGTGAGGCCGAGTCCGCCAAGCATGCCGACATACATGAAGTCGCGGCGGCTGACGCCGGAGCGGAGGTCAAGGTGGTTGCCCTGGCAGTTGGGATGCATTTTCATGGGAGGGGAGGAGGGGGGATGATTGTGAACAAGGTCGAAATACGAGAGGGCAGCAGGGTTCTTGCAATTCTGCAAAAATTCTTCGCGGATTGGTTTTCGGAGTGCGGATTTTGTGAAAACGCTTCGAATTTGTCTGCGGTTGTGCTGAATTTGAGCCAGGCTCTGGCTGTGTAAAGGCTGGTGAAAAGCCTATTTCTGGACGGCCCGCCCCAAGCTCCTGCAGGCCATCCGCGAAAGGTGTAAAGGCTGGTGAAAAGCCTATTTCTGGACGGCTTCGAAGCCTGGCAGGGGCTTGCCGTTTTCGTCCAGCTTGCCACAGGCCCAGAGCAGGCCGCGGGCGACGAGGTCGAGGAAGACAGGGGCCTCCATGGTGCTGTTGTTATGGCCCATGGTGGTGCCGAAGACCCTGGCCTTGCCATAGGTGTTGACCCAGACGAGGTGGTGATCCTGCTTGGTGTCCTCTCCGTAGGCCTTGGCAAGGGGGACGAAGTTCTCCCAGAGCTTCTCGTTCTTGTAGAGTTCGTCCTTGGCGTCGAGCCACTCGGCGGGGAAGCCCTTCATGACTGGATGCTCGGGGGCGATGTTCTTGACCAGGAGGTCGCGGTTTTTCTCGTGGCTCATGGAGGTCTGGCCGATGCACTTGCGCCATTCGTCAGTCGCGGCGGCGCGGTAGCTGTGGGTGGAGCAGTGCAGCATGACGGCGGGGACGCCATCATGATGGGCCCGGGCGATGCGCTCGACAAAGGCGACATCGGTGACGCCGCCAAAGCACTCGTTATGCAGAACAAGGTCATAGCCCTTGGCCCAGTCAGCCTTTTCATAAATGCTGATGCGGTGGGTCTTGTCCTTTTTGCCCTCGGGGCCTTCTTCGTGGACGATGGTGAACTCGACGTTGGCACGCGCGCTGAGGCCTTCGGCCAGGATCAGCTTCTGGTTTTCGTAGTCGTGGCAGCAGCCGCCGGTGACCATGAGTACCTTGAGCGGAGCAGGGCGCGGGGCGTCGGCGGCGACGAGCGTCCAGGTGACAAGCGCGGCGAGCAGGGAGACGGGAAGCAGGAGGCGTTTCATGGTCGTTGAGGTGGTCGGGAGCCTTGGTAGGAAAAGGGCGTGCGGTCAACCGTCATCCTGGCGGCTCAGGGTTTTCCGAGGGTTTGTTCAATCACTTGGTAGGCCTCAAAGCGTTCCTGGTCGGGGAAGTCGTGGTCGCTGTCAGGATGGCGGACGGTGAGGTTTTCCCCGGCGCCGTAAAGCTTGAAGACGGCGGTGGCCGCGGCGGTGATGCGGTCGACGCTGTCCCACCTGAAGTTGGCGTCCCGGAGCGGGGCGTTCACATAGACCCGGCGCGGGGCCAGGGCGGCGATGAGCTCGTAATAGTCAAAGGGGACGTCCTGGGGATGTCCGAGGTAGTCGCCCATCCGGAGCATGTAGCGTTCCTGGACCCAGCCCTTGATGTTGCCGCCGTAGTAGTCGAGCACGGAGTCGAAGCCGCAGCTGGAGACGACCGCCTTGAGGCGTTTGTCAAAGACGGCGGTGAAGATGCTGTTATGACCGCCCAGGGAGTGGCCGATGGTGGCGAAGCCGGCTTCCTTCTTCACCTCGGGCAGGGTTTCGAGGAGATCGAGGCCGCGGATGTTGTCCCAGATCGCCTTCATGGTGCCGCTGGTGAAGCCGAGGGATTTCAGGTCGGGCTGATACTGGGCGAGCAGGGGGTAGCTTGGGGCGAGGGTGACGTAGCCCCGCTCGGCGAGTTCGGCTGCATACTGGCGGTGAGGTTTGCCGCCGAGTCCGACGACGACCTTGTGGCCGATGGTGTTCTCGGTGGGATGAAGGCAGAGCACTGCGGGGGCGGGCCTGTCGGCGCGGGTGCTTTTCGGCAAACATAGGTAGGCCGGCACACGACCGCCGGGGCTGGACTGGTAGCTGATGAGGCGGCGGACGTAGCTGCCGCAGTCGGCCTCCTCCTCGACCTTCAAATCGAGCGGGCATCGCATGGATTCACCGGGGAGCGGACCGGCAACGCTTTCAAAGGCTTTCAGGGCCGCCATTCGGCGCAGTTCCCACTGAGAGGGGCTGGCGGCGGTCTGGATGCGTCCATCGGCGTCATGGTATTCGAGGAGCCGGGTGCGGCTGAGGCCGCGCAGGGGCGGGATCTCGGCGGCAGGAAGGGCGTTAACCAGAAGGATGGCAGCGAGGATGGGGAGCCGGTGCATTTCAGGCATACGCATCCGGGAAGGCGGTTTTCGCCGGAGGGATGATCAGGCCATGATCTCATGGACCACATGGCCATGGACATCGGTCAGGCGGAAGTCACGTCCGGCATGGCGGAAGGTGAGCCTTTCGTGGTCAAGTCCGAGGAGGTGGAGCAGGGTGGCATGCAGGTCGTGCATGTGAACCTTGCCATCGACGGCCATGTGCCCGAGCTCGTCGGTGGAGCCGTGGGCGAAGCCTTGTTTGACGCCTCCGCCGGCCAGCCAGACGGTGAAGCCTCCTGGGTTGTGGTCGCGTCCGGTGCCATTGCGTTCCGCATAGGGGGTGCGGCCGAATTCGCCACCCCACCAGACGATGGTGTCCTCAAGCAGGCCGCGCTGCTTCAGGTCGGTGAGAAGGCCTGCGATGGGCTTGTCGACAGCGGCTGCGTGGTCACCGTGCTTGGGCAGGTTGCTGTGCTGGTCCCAGGCGGGGTTGTTGGAGTTGTCGCCGTAGTTGACCTGGATGTAACGAACTCCTTGTTCGGCGAGGCGGCGGGCCATGAGGCACTGGCGTCCGTAGTTGTCGGTGACCTTGTCGCCGATGCCATAGAGCTTGAGAGTGGCCTCGGACTCGCCGCTGAGGTCCATGACGCCAGGTGCCCGTGTCTGCATGCGGGCGGCGAGCTCGTAGCTTTCAAGCACGGCCTCGACCTCCTGGTCGCCGGGGGTGAGCTGTCCGGCACCAAGGCGGCGCAGCAGCTCAAGCTGGCGGCGCTGCTGCTCGGGCGTCCAGATGTTGTTGGTGATGTTCTTGATGGTGCCTTCTTTGGCGGGCAAACCGCTGCGTCCGACGGGCGTGCCCTGGAAGATGGCGGGAAGGAAGGCGTTTCCGTAATTGCGCGGGCCGCCGTTGCCGAGGCTGGGGCTGAGGGTGACAAAGCCGGGCAGGTTTTCGTTTTCAGCACCGAGTCCGTACATGACCCAGGAGCCCATGCTGGGACGGATGAAGCTGGTGGTGCCGGTGTGGAGAAAGAGGGTGGCCGGGCCGTGGGCGACACCTTCGGTGTGCATGCCGTGGAGGAAGCACAGGTCGTCGACGTGGCGGTTGATGCTGGGGAAGAGGTTGGAGGCCCAGCGGCCGGTCTTGCCATGCTGGGCGAAGTCCCAGAGCGGTTTCTTCAGGCGCTGCGGGGAGCCCTTGCCGGTCTTGGCGATGGTGCGGGCGTCAGCGATGTCGATGACCTTCTGGTCGTCGCGGAGCAGACGCGGCTTGTAGTCATAGGAGTCCACCTGGCTGACACCGCCCTGCATGAAGAGGAAGATGATGCGCTTGGCTCGTGCGCTGTGGTGAGGTTGGCGGACGGACAAGGCTCCTCCTGCGGCCAACGCCTGGTTTTGGGCCAGGGCGGAGGCTGCCAGCCAGCCAAAGCCGCAGCCGGAGGTCTGAAGGAAGGAGCGACGGGAGGATGGCATGGCGCTAGTACGAATCGGTGCGCTCCCTTGTTTCGCGGGTTAGGCACCGCGTTTTTGGGCGAACAACCAGTTCCAGAACTCTGGGTTGGCGTAGGTTTCTGTCCACGAGTCGTGTCCCACGCCGGGGTAGATGGTGAGCTGAACCGGGGCATTCAGCTTCTTCAGCGCGTCATGGATCTTGTGGCTGTTTTCCACCGGCACGGCCCCGTCCTTGTCGCCGTGGAAGATCCAGGCGGGCAGATGCTTGATTCGGCCTGCGGTGACCCATCGGACACCGGCACCGCCACAGATGGGGGCGATGGCCGCATAGGTGTCCGGGTATTCGAAGGCGGTTTCCCAGGTGCCGAAGCCGCCCATGCTGAGGCCTGTCAGATAAACGCGGGCAGGATCGATGTGCTCCGTCTTGACCAGATGATCCGTGACGGCTTTCACGCCGTGGGGATTCCAGAGGTTGTCGGGCTCGCACTGGAGGCTGGCGATGACGGCGGGGAACTTCTGACCTGCGGCGATGAGCTTGGGCGGGCCGTGTTTTTTGATCATCTCCAGGTTCGTGCCGCGTTCACCGCTGCCGTGGAGAAAGATGACCAGGGGCCATTTCTTGCCGGGGTCGGCATCATAACCCTCGGGCTTGCTGAGCAGGTAGCGGTACTGAACCTGGATGACGAAGTCGCCGCTGTAGGAGGCGGGAGCCTGGGTGTCGGCGAGGATTGGCGCGGCCAGGAGGGCGGCCAGGGCGAGCGTGGCTTGGCGAATCATGGCGTAAGGGACCGGAGCGGTCCTTGAATCATTTTTTGCCAGGCCACTCGACGACCGGCTTCACCACATGGGCGGGAGGTGCTTCGTTGAGGGCGAAGGCGATGCTGATGGACTGCTCACCCTTGACCTCGGGAAGGGCGACTTTCAGGATCTTGATGTTGGTGAGCTTCTTGGCCTGTTCGCTGGCGGGTTCCGGGGCGTCCTCGGTGGTGAAGCTGGCTCCGGTCGGAGAGAGAATGACTGCATGCAGCTTCTGATTGCCGTCGGTCAGCACGGCGCTTTTGCCATCGACGGCCACCTCGGCGCGGGTGTGCATCTTCCAGGTGATGTTGGTGGTGTTCTTGATGACGAGGTCGTCCTGAATGACGGCATAGGGTTTGGCGCCACGCACCAGCATGCTTCCGCGATAGGCCTCCTTGGCGGCCTTGGAATAGGCGTCCTTGAGATCAACGGCGGCCATGCTGACATCGGGCGCGCTTTTGATGAAGGCAATGGTGGCCTTGCCGTCGAGGCTTTGATTGGTGCTGATGACAGGTTTGGGCGGGGGCGCGCCTTTTTTGGCGGCGGGCAGCTCTTCTTCCTGGCCGATTTCGAGGGTGTTCTGGCCGGGGGTTCCCTCAATGTAGAGCTGGTAGCGCTTGCTGCGGTCGGCCGCCTTGGGCTCAAAGCCGGGGGCACGGTCGCTTTCCGAGCCCAGTTCGATGCCCCAGCGCTTGCCGCCGGCTTCCAGGATGAAGGTGCCGAGGTCGAGCTGCGAGGTGGGGATGCTGTTGTCGCCTCCCTTCATGGCAAGGTAGTAGGCGGAGGCATCCCAGCTGGAGCGCAAGGCGGCGATCTGCCCGCCGGTCACGCCGTAATCCATGCTTTCGGCCGTGCCATCGCCCGCTGCGTAAGGGTTGTAATAGAGGATGTGACCTGTCAGGTCGAGGTTATTGGTGGTGGCGGTCGGGGCGGCACCTGGCCTCAGGGCCTTCATGCCGAAGTTGCCGTGCTGGCCGGCGAGCCAGGTGGAGACCCAGGGGCGGGAAAGCCGGGTGCTGTCGCTGTCGCCATAGTTGAAGAGGTTTCCGCTGGGACCGACCAGGTGCAGCCTGGCGAGGCCGGCCTGGGGCAGGCCTTCGAGCATGCTGAAACCGAAGTCACCGCCCATGTTGGCCTTGAGAGTCTGCATGACCATGATGGCATAGTCGAGCACGGTGTCACCGGCCTCCATGCCCTCCGGCCAGAGCCCTGCGGGGGCAAAGCGGGTCATGCCTTTGCCGAAGACCTTGGCGGCTCCGTCCACGGCCTGCCGGGCAGCTCCAGGATCGTCGTCCGCGAAGCAGATGGCGGCGATCAACAGGGCGGAGGCCATGCGCATGTGCTCTTCATCGGGTTCCTCATCTTCCTGCTTCTTGGGAGCGCCCTTGGCGGGGGCCTTGGCCTTGGGTGCGGATTCGACTCCGGCCGCCTTGCCGCGTGCGGACTCAGGGACGGGGTCGCCCTTGATGTGGGCGGCCAGGGCGCCGATGCCCTTTTCAAGCATGTAGATCTTGATGTCAGCCAGCTGCTTGGCGGTGAAGCCGTCCTTGAAGTAGTCATAGCCCAGGCAGGCGGCGATGAGGAAATCGGCGGTCACCTCAGGCTCGTCCACATACCAGTTCTGGAAAGTGGTGGGATCAGTGATGGCGATCATTTCGCGGATGCCGCGTTCCTTCCAGCGGGGGTCACCGTCGAGGAAATGCAGGGTGCCGAAAGTGGCGAGGCGGAAGACGGCCTGGGAACCCGGGGTGTTGGTGCCGCGCTGTTCACCGAACACGCGCGTCAGTTCGGGGGCTTCGAGAAGTTTTTCGGCACCCGATTTCAGGGTGGTGACAAGTTTGGCGAAACCGGGGTCGGTGGCGATCAGGCCCTTGAGGTAGGTCCAGCCTGGCTGGGCGTGGATGAGGCGGGGGCGCGTCTTCAGGACCTTGCTGATATAGTCGGCGCTATTGGGTGTTTTGAAGCCTTTGGCCGGAATGATCGTCAGAGCGGGACGTGGCGGGGCGGGTTTGCCTGCGGGAGCTGCCGGTGCGGGGGCCGCAGGCGGTGGGGTGGCAGGCGTGGTGGCGGTTGCTGGAGCTGGAGCTGGAGCCGCGGGTGTGGCGGCCGGAGTTGGTGCTGCCGGTGTTGCAGGCATGGACTGCATCTTCTTCCATTCAGCGGCAGCATAGGCCTTGTCGGCGTCGCTCAGGGCATCGATGGGGATGGTCAGGGGGGTGCCGTCTGCTTTTTTCAGGGTGACTGTGCGCGCCGTCACGTCCACGCCGGTCATTTCGGCATCGAGCGTGGTGCCAGCCTTGCTGGTCCATTTGCGCACCTCGGCGGTGGCAAGCATGGGAACGGCTAGCAGGAGGGCGGGGACAATGAAGGATGTGCGTGAGGAACTCATGACCGCGGTGGCTGGGGGGAAATGAACGCGCAGTCTGCGTACAACCTTTGCAGGCGACAAGGGTAAAAATGACCCGTTGTCTGATTTCAGGCCACTGCCGAGGCAAGTTCACTCATTGCAGCCGATGCTTCCGCAGGGCCGAAGAAGGAGGTGCCGCAGACAAAGAGGTTGGCACCGTGCTTTTTCGCGATGGGGGCAGTGTGGGCGTAGATGCCGCCATCGACTTCGAGGTGATACTTCAGTCCATGCGCATCACGATGGGCCCTGGCGGCCGCGAGCTTGGGCATGGTCTCCTTTTCCATGAAGGGCTGGCCTCCAAAGCCGGGCACGACGGTCATCACCAGCAGAAGGTCGATCATGTCCGCATAGGGAAGGGCTGCGTCAAAGGGGGTGTCCGGATGCAGGGCGATGCCACACTGGATGCCAGCTTCACGGATGCGGCGAAGGGTCGCCTCGACGGAGGTGTCGTAGCGTGCCTCGACATGGATGGTGATGTTGTCCGCACCCGCCTTGAGGAAGCGCTCCAGGTAATGGTCTGGGCGGTGGATCATCAGATGCACATCCAGGAACATCGGGGTGCATTTTCTCACGACTCCAACCATCTGCGGGCCGAACGAAATGTTGTCCACGAAGGCTCCGTCCATCACGTCCAGGTGCAGCCATCGGGCCCCTGCGGCCTCGGCGCGCCTGACCTCATCCCCAACCCTGGACCAGTCGGCGGCCAGGAGTGAGGGCAGGATCAGGGGAGTTTCGTGCGAGACTGGGGGCATGCTGGCGCATGAAGCCCGAGGCGATGGGTGGTGCAAGGGGGAAGTTGAAGTCCGAAGTCCGAAGTCCGAAGTCCGAAACTCGAAATCAGAAATCCGAAGTCAAAAGGGTGGATGCCGAATGATGGAGAGTCCGGGGCGGGGGATGGCGTATGTGGGAGTTATGAACCTGAGGAATTTCCGATCCGTCTGCCGCCTGTCACTCTGCTTAGGCATCTTGGGCATGCAGGTTCATGGGCAGGTTTTGCCGGGCACGGCACCCTTGGATCCCCGGCCGGATTTTTCCGCCGACATGGTGGCGGGGATCGACAAGATGGCGTTGCGGCTGATCGAGAAGTCACGGAGCGGGCGCAAGCCGAGCCGTGAGAAGCTGCGGGCTGCGCTGGGTCTGGTGGATGAGCGTGTGAAGGTTGCGGAGTTGGAGCTTGTCGGCGACACCGCCAATCCGGCGCTGCTGCATGAGACGGAGACCTGCCGGGTGTTCCGGGTGCGTTGGCCGGTTTTCGACGGCATGCATGGCGAGGGGCTCTACCTTCAGCCGAAGGGCCGGGTGGTGGCGCGTGTGGTCTACATGCCGGACGCCGCCGGTGCTCCGGAGAAGCTTGTGGATGCCATGCTGCTGGCCTCCGGTGCGGAGGTGGTCATTCCGGCCCTGATCAGCCGGGGCACGGAGTTCAGCACCAATGACAAGTTTGGCGTGCGGACGAATGTGCCGCACCGTGAATGGATTTATCGTCAAAGCTACGAGCTGGGGCGTCATGTCATCGGTTATGAAGTGCAGAAGGCGCTGGCGGTGGTGGAATGGTTCAGGTCCCGGCCTGAACCGGTGCCGGTGATCGTGGCAGGGGTGGGGGAAGGCGGCATGCTGGCCCTTCATGCGGCAGCCTTGGACGAGCGGATCGACTCCGTGTATTCCGCCGGTTATTTTGGGCCGCGTGAAGGCGTCTGGCAGGAGCCCCTGGACCGCAATGTCTTCGGCTTGCTGCGTGACTTCGGGGATGCCGAGATCCTCAGCCTGATCGCCCCGCGTCCGGTGGTTTTGCAGCACCTGTTTTATCCGAACAAAGTGGTTTCGATGGAGGCGGAGAAAGGGGCGAGGGCCATTGCCGCACCGGGTCGGCTTTCCAAGCCTGACTACAAGGCTTTTGAAGCCGAGATCGCACGGGCGAAGGCGATTGCGCCGACAAGCAGGGTTCTTGCAGCGACCCAGGAGACCGCGAATCAGGAGATCGTTCGGCATCTGCTGCCGGGCATCGATGGGCTGAACTTAAAGTCGGGAGGGGAGGCGCCTGTCATTCCGTCGGATCCCGCACGTCAAAGGCGTCTCATTCGGGAGATGGAGGCCTTCACCCAGCGGCTGCTGGTCAGCGCCGAGGTCGAGCGCAACCAGGAGTTCTGGAAGAAGCTGCCGCTCAAATCGCTGCCGGAGTTTGAGGCGTACACGGCCGGGGAACGTGACCGTTTTTGGAACGATGTGATCGGCCGCCTGCCTGATCCGGACATGCCGATGAATGCGAAAAGCCGTTTCGTGCGGGAGACGGACAAGGTGGCGATCTATGAGGTGACTCTGGATGTCTGGCAGGATGTCTTTGCCTGGGGCTGGCTGTGTTTGCCGAAGGACATGCTGAAGGGCGGAGCCGGCGGCTATCAGGCGGTGTTTGCCGGTACGGCGGGCCGTCCGGTAGTGGTCTGCCAGCATGGTCTTGAAGGCCTGCCCGAGGACACGATCAACACTGATCCAGCCCAGCGGGCCTTTGGCGCCTATCAGGCCTTCACCCTGCGGCTGGCGGAGCAGGGTTATGTGACCTTTGCCCCGCACAACCCCTACCGTGGCATGCACGCCTTCCGGACGCTGCAAAGGAAGCTCAATCCCCTCGGCCTCACGCTTTACAGCGTCATCAACGGCCAGCACCAGCGCATCCTGGAATGGCTGAAGGCGCAGCCTTTCGTGCAGCCGGACAAGATCGCTTTTTACGGGCTCAGCTACGGCGGTAAGACGGCGATGCGCACTCCTGCGGTGCTCAAGGACTACTGCCTGAGCATCTGCAGCGGCGACTTTAACGAATGGGTGCGCAAGTGTGTTTCGAACGACCTGCCGATGAGCTACATCCACACCCATGAGTATGAAATCTGGGAGTGGAACATGGGCAGGACCTTCAATTACGCCGAGATGGCCGCCCTCATCGCCCCCCGGCCCTTCATGGTCGAACGCGGGCATAATGACGGGGTGGGCATTGATGAATGGGTGAATTATGAGTTCGCCAAGGTGCGCCGGCTTTACAACAAGCTGGGCATCGGAGACCGGACCTTGATCGAGCACTTTGACGCCGGGCACATGATCCATGGTGTCGGCACCTACCAGTTTTTGCGGGAAAAGCTGGGCTGGAAATGAGGTGTCAGGGCATGAAAAAGCCCGGCAGGGTGTGCCGGGCTTTGACAGTGTTATCTCGGGTCGGGAAGGCGCTGATCAGGCCTTGGCGATGCTGGTGGCCTTGCCGTGCTCGCTGTCCACCTTGACCTTCTTGCCCACGAGCTTTTCAGCTTCGTCGGCACCCTTGGTGCTGGGGGTGAGGGTGATGGTGGCGGCGGCGCCGTCCTTGCCTTCCACCACGACTTTCTTCGTGGCAGGGTCGAAGGACTTCAGCTTGCCTTCGTTGGTCACGACCTTGCCGCAGCCAGCGTAAGCCGAGCCAAGGGCGAGGGTGGAGAGGGCGATGAGGGTGAGTGCTTTCTTCATAGGTTGTTGATGTGGTTTGGTGAATGCGACCAATAGGTGTACGCATGTGCCGTTTCCTAAAACGCCGCCAGAATGACAATCTTAGAATGATTCTTGTGGGAGGTTGGGGTGGAATGTGCCGGAAAAACTGCTTGCCGCCCGGGCGTTCGCCCCTACCATGCGCGCCCCTCCGCCCGGCCTGTTCCAGGCGGGGGGATTCAGCAAACCTCAACCCGCAGGTTTTCCGGATCAGGGCTCGCTGCCCTGAGCATGCGCCCGCTGAGCGTGTGTGCGGAACTCAGGCACCTTCAAAAACACTACATGTCCCAAATCCTCGCCGAACTCGTCGAAGCTGGTGTCCATTTCGGTCACCAGACCAAGCGCTGGAACCCGAAGATGAAGCAGTTCATCCTCGACTCCCGCAACCAGATCCACATCCTCAACATCGAGGAGACCGTCAAGCAGGTCGAAGTCGCCGCCGCCTTCCTGTCTGAAATCGCCCGCAAGGGCAGGCGCATGCTCTTCGTGGGCTGCAAGCGCCAGGCCCAGGAGGCCATCCGTGAGGCCGCCGAGGCCTGCGGACAGTTCTATGTCAACCACCGCTGGCTGGGCGGCACGCTCACCAACCTCGAAACCATCCGCAAGAGCGTGGCCCGTCTCGGCTACCTGGAGGAGATCGAGAAGAAGCCCGAGTTCAAGTCCATGTCCAAGAAGGAACTGGCCTCCCTGAACCGCGAGCGCATCAAACTGGAGCGCAACCTTCGTGGTGTCCGCGGCATGGACAAATATCCGGACGCCGTGATTATCGTGGACAGCGCCCGTGAGCACATCGCCGTCAACGAAGCCCGCCGCCTGCGCATCCCGATCGTGGCCCTGGTCGACACCAACGCCGACCCTGACCTCATCGACTATCCCATCGCAGCCAACGACGATGCCATCCGCTCCATCCGCATCATCCTGCAGAAGCTGATCGACCCGGTCATCGCCGCCGCAGGTGAGAAGAAGTAATCCTTTCAACCCTCACCCCAACAGACTGACCCATGGCAGAAATCACCGCCAAACTCGTCCAGACCCTCCGCGAAAAAACCAACGCGGGCATGATGGAGTGTAAAGCCGCCCTCAAGGAAGCCGATGGCGACCTGGAGAAGGCCGAGACCATCCTTCGCAAGAAGGGCATCACCAAGGCTGAAAAGAAGGCCGACCGCCAGACCAAGGAAGGCATCGTCGCCAGCTACATCCACATGGCAGGCCGCATTGGCGTGCTCATCGAGGTGAACTGCGAGACCGACTTCGTCGCCAAGAACGAAAACTTCCAGTCCTTCGTCCGCGACGTCTCCCTGCACATCGCAGCCTCTTCTCCGAAGTACATCCAGCGTGAAGACGTGCCCGAGGCCCTCATCGCCAAGGAGCGCGAAATCGCCGCCGAACAGGTCAAGGGCAAGCCCGCTGAAATCGTCGAGAAGATCGTCGGCGGCAAGATCGACAAGATCTTCGCCGAGCAGTGCCTCCTCGACCAGGCCTTCATCAAGAACCCCGACCTCACCGTGCGTGACCTGCTGAAGAGCAAGATCGCCGAACTCGGAGAAAACCTGGTGATCCGCCGCTTCGTTCGCTACGCCGTGGGCGAGGAAATCTGATCGCTTCGGGTCTTCAGCAACCTTTGGAAGGGCGGACGTAAGTCCGCCCTTCTTCGTGTCGTGAAAAGGTGGATGGAGAAGGGGCGGGCAGAGCAGGAGGCGGGATTGGGAATTTCCCGTGAAACGGAGATCATCCCCTTCATGCATCGCTTCCCGCGTCAGCGCCGGGGCGCGGATTTCCAAATCCGCAGCAGGGCGGCACGGCCAATGGATGCCGGAGGATCGTTGTTACTTCTTATCCCTTGAAGGGCGCGGTGATCAAAGAGGCTGGCGGGTGGCTTCGGGGTCCCCCCATTCAACTCAATCCTCGTCGTCCGCCTGGTTCTTGCCGCCGGCGACAATGCCGCGCTTGGTGGTGGCGACGAACTCAGCGAAATGCGTGGCTTCAGGCGTCAGTTCACCGGCGCGCAGGGCTTCGACGGCCTGGGCGTTGTTAAGACCTTCGCGGTAGACCTTGCGGAAGGCCTGGCGCAGGGCGCGCATCTGCTCCCTGCTGAAGCCGGCGCGCTGAAGGCCGACGATGTTCAGGCCGCGGGCGCGTGCCGGGTTGCCATCGGCGGTGCAGAAGGGCGGGACGTCCTGGACGATCTTGGAGCAGCCGCCGATGATGGCGCGGGTGCCGATGCGGCAGAACTGGTGAATGGCGCTGAGACCTCCGAGGATGACATGGTCCTCGACCGTGACATGCCCGGCGAGGGTGCCGTTGTTGGAGAAGATCACATGGCTGCCGACGACGCAGTCATGGGCGATGTGGACGTAGCTGAGGAAGTTGTTGTGGCTGCCGATGACGGTCCTGTCTCCGGGGGAGGTGGCGCGGTGGACGGTGCAGAACTCCCGGAAGGTGTTGTGGTCGCCGACCTCCAGCCAGGTGGGTTCTCCCTTGTATTTCAGGTCCTGGGTCTGCTGACCGATGGAGGTGTAGGCGTAAAATTGGTTGCCCTTGCCGATCCTGGACGGCCCCATGATCGTCACGTGATGCTGAAGGCGGCAGTCATCGCCAAGAACGACTTCCGGTCCGATGATGCAGTAGGGGCCGATGTGGCAGCCGGTGCCGATCTGGGCGGAGGGGTCGATGATGGCGGTGGGATGGATCATGCTTTCGTTGCGCTTGCCTGGAGCTTTGCCGTGTGGGTCGGTGCCGAGGGGCCGCCTGATCAGCGGTCCACGACGCTGAACATGAGGTCGGCCTCGGAGACAACCTGGCCGTTGACGGAGATGCGGCCGGAAGCCTGGGCGATGCTGCGCTTCACCTTGAGCAGTTCGGTCTCGATGATCAGCGTGTCGCCCGGGAAGACCGGCCTGCGCCACTTGACATTGTTGGCGCTCATGAAGTAGCCGATCTTGCCCTGATGTTCCGGCATGCGCATGAGCACGATGCTTGCCACCTGGGCCATGGCCTCAAGCTGAAGGACGCCCGGCATGACAGGGTGGCCGGGGAAGTGGCCCTGGAAGAAGGGCTCGTTGATGGTGACGTTCTTGACGCCGGTGCACTTGGTCTCGCCCTCGAGCCCGATGATGCGGTCGATCATGAGGAAGGGATAGCGGTGAGGCAGGATCTTCATCACCTCGTTGACGTCGAGCACGGCGTCGCCGGTGGGAATGTAGATGGTGTTGGGCACCATGCTGCGCATGGCCTTGTATTGAGCGTCGATGGAGCGGGCCAGCTCCGTGTTCGGGCCGTGGCCGGGGCGGACGGCGATGACGTGGCCGGTGATGCGGCGTCCGCAGAGCATGAGGTCGCCGACGATGTCGAGGATCTTGTGGCGGACGAACTCGTCCTGGAAGCGCAGGGGCTGCTTGGAGAGCAGGGTTTCGCCGCGGACGACGACAGCCGCCTCCAGGGTGCCGCCCTTGATCAGGCCCTTTTCCATGAGCGGGGCGATGTCTTCGTAATAGACGAAGGTGCGTGCCGGGGCGATTTCCTTCTCGTAGGTTTCAGGCGTGATCTCGAGGGAGAGATACTGGGTGAAGCGTCCGCCCGGGCCGACGTTGGTGCAGGAGATGCGGAACTTCTTGTCCGGGACGATGGTGAGGATGGTGCCGTCGCGGGTTTCCTGGTAGATGGGTTCGCGGATCTCGAAGATCTTGCGGGGGGCGTTCTGGGCGACGAGGCCGGCCTTTTTGATCAGCTCCACGAAGGGCTGTGAGCTGCCATCGACGATGGGTGGCTCGTTGGCGTCCATCTCGATGATGGCGTTGTCCACGCCCATGCCGGTCAGGGCAGAGATGACGTGCTCGACGGTGTGCACGTTGACGCCTCCTTCGGCGATGGTGGTGGCACGCTCCACCTTCTGCACCTTTTCGACCAGGGCGGAGATGAAGGGCTTGTCCTCCAGGTCGATGCGGCGGAACTTGAATCCGAAATCCTCAGGGGCGGGCTGCAGTGTCAGGGTGACTTGCTCTCCCGTGTGCAGGGAGATCCCGGTGATTGAGGCGGATTTGGCGAGGGTGTGCTGACGGTCAGAGGCGGCCATACGAGGGAAAGGCCGCCCGTTGTAGCCGCGTGGCCCTCATGGGTCAAAGAGAAACCTCTCGGTCTCCTGAATCCGATGCAGGGGCGGTCAGGCCTTCTGCAGGTAGGTGAAGACGATGATTCCGAGGGTCAGGAAAAATGCGGCGATAACCATTCCGGTGAACATAGCGTGGCGTCTTTAATCCGGAAAGGGGGTTGCGCCAGCGATATTTGAGGGGTGCAGCGACCTCTTGCGCTTACCCCAGATGTCTCCATGATGACAACCCTTCTCATGGCAGTACGCAAAGAGGTCACCATCTCCCTGTTCTCCTTTCTGATCCTGGTCCTGCTCGGTCTGGGGCTGGGATTTTTCTACCGGCTTCCCGGATTGGAGCGCCGCCCGATGCATGCGGATGAGGCGATTCTTGGAGTGAAACTGGCGGAGTACTGGCAGAGCGGGCACTTTCAGTATGATTCGAAGGATTATCATGGCCCAGGGCTGCACCAGACGTCCAAGGCCTGGGGGGTGCTGACAGGCTGGGAGTC
>JBIJBP010000163.1:0-10613 GCA_044345155.1 Prosthecobacter sp.
GCCTCCGTGCCCGCCGGCTTCCAGGGCACCTGGCGCATGGTGACGGGCTTTGGCGGCAGCGAACCGGAAAACTGGCATCAGGCCGCGAGAACGCTCGCCAACCAACTGCGTGACCCTTAGCCTGCACCCTTCCCGTGATGAATTCACCGTCCCCTGACTCCACCGGCATCATCGGCATGGGCCTCATGGGCTCGGCCTTCATGGCGATGACCGGCGCGGCGCGTGGATGGGACATCGACCCCGCCCGCTGCATGGTCGCCACCACCGCAGCCCAGGTGTTTGAAAAAAGCGAGGTCGTCCTGCTCTGCCTGCCGCATTCAGGCATCGTCCGCGAAGTGCTCGCCGACGCACCGCTCCGGCGCGGGCTCATCCTCATCGACACCAGCACGGGAGACCCTGCGGAGATGGCGGCCCTCGGGGCGGAGCTCGCCGCACGCGGCGTCCACTATCTCGATGCCACCATCTCGGGCAGCAGCGCCCAGATCCTGAAGCGGGACGTGCTCGTCATGGCCGGGGGTGAGCAGGCCGTGTTCGAACGCTGCCGCCCGCTGTTCGCACGCTTCGCCCGTGACGCCGTCCATGTCGGCCCCTGCGGCAGCGGCGCGAGGATGAAGCTCGTCACCAACCTCGTCCTCGGGCTGAACCGCGCCGCCCTTGCCGAGGGCCTGGCCTTCGCGGAACAGCTGCATCTCGACCCCGCGCGGACTCTCGACGTGATGCGCCGCAGCATGGCCTACTCACGGATCATGGACACCAAGGGTGAAAAGATGATCACCGGCGACTTCACACCTCAGGCCAGGCTTTCCCAGCACCTCAAGGACGTGCGTCTCATGCTGCAGGCCAGCCCGGTTCCGCTGCCGCTGAGCGAGGCCCACCGCCGGCTTCTCGAAAAGGCCGAGAGCCTCGGCTTCGGCGACGCCGACAACAGCGCGGTCATCCGGGCCTATGCACCGCCGGACACAAACGAAGCCCCCTCCTGATGTCCTCCCTGAACACCCCTCAGCGAATCCTTGTCCTGGCCGTCAGCTTCCTCGCGCTGGTGTTTGACGGCGTCGAGCTCGGCCTGATGCCGGTCGCCTCCCTGTCGGTGTCGAAAAGTTTGTTGGGCAACTCCTTCACGCCCGAGCTTGGCGGCGAATGGTTCGCGCGCTTCACCGCCGCCCTCATGCTCGGCGCGGCCGTCGGCGGCATCGTCCTCGGCAGCCTCGGGGACCGCATCGGCCGCACGCGCGCCATGGGTGTCTGCATCCTGTTCTACTCCGTCTTCGCCGCGCTCGGCGCATGGGCGCGCGACCCGTGGCAGATGCTGGCGCTGCGCTTCCTCGTCGGCCTTGGCGTCGGCGGCCTCTGGCCCAACGGCATCGCCCTTGTCTCGGAATGCTGGTCGGGAGCCTCACGTCCGCTGGTCTCCGGCACCATGATGGCGGGGTTGAACGCGGGCATCCTGCTGCTCTCCCAGCTGGCCAGGCAGTGGCCGGTCACGCCCGATTCCTGGCGCTGGCTCTTCCAGTTCGCCGGAGTTCCCGCCCTGCTCGGCCTCCTCGTGCTCGTCGCGCTTCCGGAATCGCCCCGGTGGCTGGCCTCGCGCGGCGCGGCCAGGTCACCCGTCACGCCGCTGCGGGAACTCTTCCAGCCGGCCCTGCTGCGCTTCACCCTCGTCGGAATACTGATCAGCTCCATCCCGATGATCGGCGCCTGGTCGGCCAGCAAGTGGATGATTCCCTGGGCGGACAAGGTCGCCGGGGCCGCAGACAGCGGCTACAAGGCGGCCACGCAGGGATGGTGGGCGCTGGGGGCGGTGCTCGGCAGCTTCGCCGGAGCGCAGCTCGCCAGCCGTCTCGGGCGCCGAACCAGTTATGCGCTCATCAGCCTTGCCACGGTGGTTGTGACCATCGCCATGTTCCAGGGCACCGCCCCCCTGCGTCCCGGGTTCCATGCCGTGGTGTTCACGCAGGGTTTTGTCGCCACCCTGTTCTTCGGCTGGCTGGCGCTCTACCTGCCGGAGCTGTTCCCGACGCGCGTCCGGGCCACAGGCAGCGGTCTCGCCTACAACTCCGGCCGCTTTGCCACCGCCCTCGGCGTGCTGGCCGCAGGCTTCCTTTTCTCCGCCCTGGGCGGCGACTATCCACGCGTCGGCACCGTCTGCGCGTCCATCTACGCCCTGGGCTTGATCGTCATCTGGTGGGCGCCGGACAGGCGCTCGGACGACCTGGCGGACTGACACGCGCCGGAACAAGTTCACCTTCCGGGAGAAGGCCGGAGTGCTTCATGCGTATCCTCTGGATGAAGCTCCCTCTCCTCGCTCTCGGCCTCGGCCTGTTCCTTGCGCCCCTGCAGGCCGTCGAATTCCGCGCCGGTGCCGCGACCAGCAACATCACGCCGGAGCTGGGCAGCTCCATCAACGGCGGCTTCCAGGACGGCACGGCGGCCTACATCCATGACGAGCTTCATGCCCGCTGCCTGGCGCTTGACGACGGAAAGACCCGGCTGGTCATGGTCGTCGCCGACAGCTGCGTCATCGGACGCGGGATCTTCGACGAGGCGAAGATGCTGGTGCACAAGGCCACCGGGCTGCCGGAGACAAACATGATGATGTCCGCCACGCACTCCCACTCCTGCGGCACGCTCCAGGCGGTGGGTCAGAGCGAGCCGAGCCCTGTTTACCAAAAGTTTGTGGCGCGGCGGATCGCGGACGGCGTGCGGCGTGCCCTCAACAACCTGGCCCCGGCGCGGATCGGGCTTGGCAGCGCCCAGGTGCCTCATCAGGTCTTCAACCGCCGCTGGAGGATGAAGCCCGGCAGCATCCCGCCGACGCCGCTGGGCGTCACCACCGACCAGGTGAAGACTAACCCGGGCGTCAGGAACCCGGGCCTGCTTGAACCCGCAGGACCGACAGATCCGGAGGTCGGCTTCATCAGCGTGCAGCACCTGGACGGACGCCCTCTCGCCCTGCTGGCCAACTACTCGCTGCATTACGTCGGCGGCGTCGGCCCCGGCCACATCTCGGCGGACTACTTCGGCGCCTTCGCCGGAAAGATGGCGCGACTGCTCGGCGCGGGTCAGCAGGAGCCGCCTTTTGTCGGCATCATGTCCAACGGCACCAGCGGCGACATCAACAACATCGACTTCCGCGGAAGCCAGGCGAAGGAAGGCCCCTATGGCCGCATTCAGATCGTGGCGAACGAGGTCGCCCAGGCCGTCGCCGATGCGGTGAAATCCGTGAAGCATCACGACTGGGTGCCTCTGACCGTGGCGCAGAAGGAAGTCACGCTTGGGCTTCGCCTGCCAGGGAAGGAGGAGGTCGAAAAGGCGCGCGCCGTGATGAAGCAGTCGAAGCTGTTCCCACGCATGGAGACGATGGAGCAGGTCTATGCGCGTGAAACCGTGCTGCTGGCGGACTTTCCTCCCACGGTTTCAGCGCCGCTGCAGGTCATGAAAATCGGAGACCTGCATGTGTCGGCGATTCCTGCGGAGGTGTTTGTCGAGATCGGACTGGAGCTGAAGAAGCGCCATGCGCCCACCTTCACCGTCTCTCTCGCCAACGCCTACCATGGCTATCTGCCGACGCCGGAGCATCATCGACTTGGTGGCTACGAGACCTGGCGGGCGAGGTCGAGCTGCCTGGAGGTCGATGCCTCGACCAAGATCGTGGCAGGGCTTGAGGAGCTGTTCCAGCAGCTGCATCAAAGGGCGGAATGAAGGATGGCGGGGAGCCATCACACAGCTTCCGAAGCCCGGAGCGCAACACCTGAAGGTTTGGTTTCGTTTGTTGCCTTAGCAAAAACGTTTCTCCCCCGCCAGCCCATGTCCGCCAATCCAGCCGCCTCTGACTCCGCCTATCCCTCGCCCGGCCGTTCCACCGCCCGCTGGTGGCAGAATGAAGACTGGCTTGCCGTGCTGGCGGCCCTGCCGGTCCTGATCGCGGTGGCCGGTGGCTGGATGCCGAAGATGCCCTCCATGGGCTGGAGCGGTGCCGCCGAGGCGGGCAAGGCGTTCTCCATGGACAACCTGGGGCTGAGCGCCGTGCTGCTGATCGTTTTCCTGGCCATCTCCGTCCTCGCCCTGGCGCCTTCGCTAGGCAGGCGATCCCTGCGTTTCCTGGCCGGAGCCACTGTGGTCTTTGTGCTGGGATGGCTGTCCCACTGGGTCGCCGGCAATACCGCCGTCAAGGCCTGGGGCATTGAGTATGTGGTCTTCGCCCTGCTGATCGGCATGATTTGGAGCCACCTGCTGCCCGTGCCGGAATGGCTGCGTGAAGCGGTGCGCACGGAGTTTTTCATCAAGGTCGGCATTGTGCTGCTCGGCGCGACCATCCTGCTTCAGGAGATGCTGAAGGCGGGCCTGCCTGGCCTGATCCAGGGCGCCCTCGTGATTCCTGTCGTGTGGTATGCCTGCTTCTTCATCGCCAAGAAGCTGAAGGTGGATGACGAGTTCGGCGTCATGCTTTCGACCGCCGTCTCCATCTGCGGCGTGTCAGCGGCCATCGCCGCCTGCGGCGCCATCCAGGGTGACCGGAAAAAGCTGTCCTACGTCACCTCCATCGTGCTCATCTGCGCGGTGCCGATGATGATCCTGATGCCCGTGGCGGTACAGAAGCTGGGCTTGTCCGAAGCTGTCGGCGGGGCGTGGATCGGCGGCACCCTGGACACCAGCGGCTCCGTCGCCGCCGCCACCGAACAGGTGGGCAAGGACGCCACCAAGGTCGGCGTGATCGTCAAGCTGTCCCAGAACGTGCTCATCGGTGTGGCCGCCTTTGTCCTGTCCATCTGGTGGACCATGCGCGGCGGCGAAGGCGGCGCCGGGAAACGCGAGAAACCCTCGGTCGGCGTCATCTGGGAGCGCTTCCCCAAGTTCGTGATCGGCTTTGTCATCGCCTCCATCGTCTTCTCCTACTTCGTGCCGGCAACGGTGGCGGAGGCTGCGAGCAAGCCGCTGAAGGGACTGCGTGAGGTCTGGTTTGCCGCCGCCTTTGTCTGCATCGGCCTGGAGACGCGGCTGGGCGAGCTGTTCAGTCTTGGTGGTGGCAGGCCCGCAGCGGCCTTCCTCGGCGGCCAGATCTTCAACATCCTGTGGACGCTGATCCTGGCGCTGTGGTTGTTTGGCCAATGAGCCGTCGTCCGTTCAGGACACGGCCGGGAGTCGCTCGTTGCGCCAAAGCTCCGCCCACACCAGGCAGGCCCAGAGGACTGCCAGGCAGAAGACCAGCAGGGCGTTGAACTGATGCAGCACGGGCACCAGCGTGTTTGAACTGACCTTGGCATACAGGCCAAGGGCCACCTGGTTTACGGGCATGATCAGCAATGCCGGCGGCATCCAGTTCAGGCCGCCCCAGGTCCAGCGCCGGGCACTCCAGGCGGTGACGGCGGCCAAAAGGGCGAAACCGGCATCCAGCCAGCCCTGCACCGCTCCAGACAAAGGGGGGCCCCAGGGCCAGAGCTTCAACACCACGGCCACCACCAGGGGCGCGCTGAAGAAGCCCGCCTGAAACTGACCCCTCTCCGGCACGGCAAAGCGACGCCCATGCCAGGCCCGGGATGAAGTCAGCGCGATGACGCTGAGCAGGGCCAGGAAGCCAAGATCAACCGCACGCGGCCAGGCATCCTCAGGCCCGAGATGACCTCCCATGCGCAGGGCCATCATCGTCAGACGCAGGATGACCCAGAACAAGGCCGTCATGGTCAGCCCACGCTGCAGCGGCCATTGCTGCGCCACCCAGGTGAGCAGCAGCCAGAGGACGGCCATGACCATGATGACGACGGGCATCAGCCAGGCGCCCTTGAAGACCAGGAAAAGGAAGCCCGCCGATGTCAGGCTGATGCCGGAAAACTCAAAGAAGCTCGGCCGATGCCGGGCAAACTCCCCGAAGTACATCACCAGCACCAGGAGATCGACCGACCGATGCAGGAGAAGCTGGTTCGCCGGGGGCCAGGTGCTGGAAAACGCGAGGCTGGCCAGCATGGCGGCGACCGCAAGCATGCTGGGGCGGATCAGGGCGAACCATGAACGGCCCGCACCCTCCGGCTCGTGCTGGCGTTCATGTTTTGCATCAGCGGCTTCACCTGACATCCCGTGCGACTTACCTGAACGATTCAGGCTTGTAAACTCCGCAGCACGTCGCGACACCTCTCAGACACGGGAACGGACGGATGCGCCCAGAAGCCAGAGAAAGAGCCCGCTGACCAGCAGTGAGGAAAGGCCGATGTGCAGCACCTGGGCGACGGCGACAATCCCGACATGGGCGAGCACGATCCCCAGAAGCATCTGGGCCAGCACCAGCCCAGCAATCATGGCTTCCAACCAGCCGCGGGAGGCCAGCGAACGGCCGCCCAGGCGGAAGAAGAACACGGCTGCAGCGACGATGAGCCAGGAGAAGCTCCGGTGAACCAGATAGACCCAGCTTGCCTCAAGCTCGCCGATCCACTCGGCGCGTGAATGCCCGGCATGAGTGCGTGCAAGCTCATCGGTCAGCTCCCGCACCTGGGATCCCATGACGCCCTCGACGACCACCAGCGCAAACAGCAGCCAGGCCACGGCGCGCAGCCTGTTGTCGGGGCCGGATTTCCAACCCAGGCCCCACGGACTCCGGACTCCGCGCCAGGCGGTGTAAACGAGCACGCATTGAAGCAGGATGGCCAGCGCCATGTGCAGGGTGATGATGCCGGGCTTCAGGCCGCTGAGCACCACGCGCGCCCCGAGCCAGGCGTTGACGCCGACCAGCAGGACAGCGCCTGTGGCCGCCAGGAAAATGCGTGCCCGGCCCCGCCTCCACTCGCCGAAGCTGGCGAACCACATCACCATCACGGACAGGCCCACGGGAAGGCTGGTGAGACGGTTGAGATATTCAATCCAGGTCGCCACAGGGTTGAACTCCGCCTTCAGCTTTTCAGGCGTGATTTCCGCAGGGTCCCGGCCAAGGGCGGCGGCCTTGCGACGGAACTTCTCCAGGTCAATCCGGCTGAAGTCGATCTCCTCGGCCGAGGTCGGTGGCACCCAGCAGCCATAGCAGAACGGCCAGTCCGGGCAGCCAAGGCCCGAACCTGTGGTGCGGACGATGGCCCCGACAAAGATCAGGATCTCAATCGCCACAAAGGCGGTGAGGGCGAAGCGTTGGAAACGGGTCATGAGATGATGACAACAGAAACGAACGGCGGAGCTTTGCGATCAAGGATCGAAAAGATAAAGAGCGGGGGACACCCGCTCTTTTCAGAATGAATTTTGGAGGGCCTGCAAAAGACCTCGTTTGACTCAACGGGCAGCCACGGGAGCCGGGGCTGCATTCTTGGCCGCCGCAGCCGTGGACATCTCCTTGGCCCAGTCGTCGTATTCCTTGGGCTCCATGACCTCGATGACCGCCTTCATCTGGGCGTGGCCCGGACCGCAGAGCTGACCGCAGATGATGTCCCAGGTGCCGGTCTTCACCGGCTTGAACCACATGTGGGACTTCACGCCGGGGCAGGCGTCCTGGGCGGCGCGCATCGGGACGATGGCCAGGTTGTGAATCACGTCCTTGCTGGTGACATCGACGATGACCGGGCGGCCGACCGGCAGCTTCATGGTGCCGGGATTGACGAAGTCATCCTTGCCGTTCGGGTCGTTCAGCTCGCGGCCGGTGGCGTTGCTGGGGGAGATGGCGCGGGGATTCCAGGTGCTAAGCATGCTGTCATTGCCCGGATACTGGAAGTTCCAGAGGAACTTCTCACCCATGGCACGCATCTTGATGGTGTCAGCGCTGGTGGGATAGTCATCCGCCTGACGGGACCAGAGGGGGAAGGCGAAGCCGAGAAGCAGGATGGCCTCAACGATCACCACGCCAATCTCGATGTGGGTGGAGGCGTGACCACGCACACCGTGGTAGTCGGCCTTGGCGGTCCTGCTGGCGCGGTATTTCCAGAACACATTGATGAGGAAAATGGACCAGCCGATGAACAGGGCCAGCATGAACCAATGTACGAAGCCGAGCATGTGATCAACGAGGCCGCCATGCTCGGAGGCGTTGGGCGTGGCGCCGAACCAGGTATTGATGTCAGAAATGCTCATGTCAGGGGAGGATGAAGCGGGGTGGAGATAAAGGAGTTCAGTGCTGCGGCAGGTTCGCCGCCAGGCGCTGCTGGCGGCGGACGAAGTTGAAGACGATCAGGGCCACGCAGAGCATGCCCACGGCCAGGAAGCCGAGCATCACGAGCACAGCCAGATCCTGGGCCTGGGCAATCAGGCTGTTGGGGTCGGCTTTGCAGGTGGCGCAGGCGAGAAGCATGGCGTTGGTCAGATGATGATCTGGCGGGACTTTTTGACGAGGTACCAGAGGGAGTAGCCGATCAGGAGAAGGCTGGTCCATCCGGCGACCTGGCCGATGCCGGTGATGCCAAGCTCCTGGGCCTTTTCAGGCGCCAGACGCGTCCACAGCCAGAACCCTCCGTCGCAGAGGACTGCGAAGAAGAGGAAGACATAGTGGAAGTGCTTCAGGGACATCGGGCCGTGTGGGAAAAGGTCAGAACCTGGCGAACTCGAGAGGATCCAGGCTGGTGAAATAGATCAGCAGGAAGATGGCGAGGGCGAAGACCGTCGTGAAGGCGAGGATCTTGTAGATGAGCTTGGCCTCGTGGTTCAAGTGCATGAACACCAGGGCAACCAGGGCCGCCTTGAAGGTGGCGACGATCATGCCGACGATCAGGTTCCAGGAGTGCGAAGGCAGCTCCACATAGGAAAGCGCGACGGTGATGACCGTGAAGACAATGAGGATGGCTCCGATCCAGAGGATCTTCCGAACTGCTTTTTGGATTTCTTGTGGGCTGTCGGCCATGGCGGTTGGTGGCGTTCGGGGTGGATTTACAGGAGGTAAAGAAGCGGGAACAGGAAGATCCAGACAAGGTCCACAAAGTGCCAGAACAGGCCACCGACCTCGACGCGGTTGGCAAGGCGCTCAGGATCCTCACGAAGCATGCGGCCGTTGCAGACCAGGAAGTAGGCCAGGACCAGGGCTCCGGCGACAACGTGCATGCCGTGAAGGCCGGTCAGGGTGAAGTAGATGGCGTAGTAACTGTTGAGCTTGGGGGTGAAATTGGAGAAGAACTGCACGTCCTTGCGCTCAATCTGCACTTCGGGGTGATGGCTGGCGTGGGCTTCACCATGACCGGCGGGGGCATGGGCCTCTGCCTTGTGAGCTCCATCAGTTCCATGCGCCTCAGGCTTGGCGGAATGCAGGTGCATGAAGAACTGGTGCTTCTGGTGGGTCGCGCTCTTGTTCGGATCGCGGGTGGTGCCGCCCTTGCCGTCGCCATACTTTTCATTGAACTCGGCAATGGCATGGTCGCGCTGCTCGATGAAGGCCTTCTTCCAGGCGGAGCCCAGATAATGCTCGTTCCAGGCCAGGGACTTCTCCTTGTCCGGCGTCGCACGAAGGTCCACGCCATCCACCTCGAGGGGCATCTTGTCATTGATCATCCTGCCCTCGACGGAGGTACCGTCACGGAAGGCGATCATCGTGGCGCCCGGGGCGGGCTTCGCCAGCAGCTTGGACGGCGGAACGGAAAAGGTGAGCGGGGTGGCGGCTGTCAGCTTGACGGACCAGTTCGGGACTTCCTTGAGCTGCTCGGCCTTCGCCTTTTCAACCGCCTTGGCGTGCGCCTCGGCCTTGAGCTTGGCGAAGCTGGCGGCGTCGAGGGTGATCTCCTCACCAGCCTCGGTCTTGAATTTCGGCACCTCACCCTTCACATAGGGGAGGACATATTTCACCGGATCGGCGTCCACGGCGCTGGTTTTGCCGGCGACGGTCAGGTTCAGGGTCTTCACATCACCGAACTCCAGGCTGTAGCCGTGAGGCAGGTGGCCGGTAAGGATGGTGCCGTCGGTCAGGGTCACGCTGTAGTGTTCGAACTTGGCCTTGTATTCGAAGGTCTTGTTCACCATGAAGGTCGCCGCGCAGAGCACGGTGATGAGCATGTAAAGCTTGTAGGCGCCAATCCTGCGGAGCTTGAGGGAGGCCCAGGCGAGCAGCACGGTCACGGAGGAGCCGATCAGCACCAGGGTGTTGATGAAGCCCAGGGTGACGTTCAGCTCATGCACCGGCCAGGGGTAGTCGGCGCCAACGCGGAGGAAGATGTAGGAGCTGAACAGGCCGCCGAAGAGCATGACTTCCGAGGCCAGGAAGAGCCAGATGCCAACCTTGGCGTTGTAGAGGCCCGTGTCAGGGCGGGCGGTGACGGTGTAAGGGATGTCCATTTGAAGGTCGCGGTTTCGAGGTTCGCGGTTCGCGGTGAATCAGTGATGGCCGGCGGTGGCAGGGGCAGAGGGCACTGCGGAAGGTTCGGCGGCCTTGCCGGGCTCGGACTCCCACTGGGGGAAGTAATCCTGGCTCATGCCGGGGACGCTGTATTCGTAAGGCCCGCGGACGGCGACGATGTCGAAGGTGAAGTTGCCGTGCGGAGGAGGCGTCGGAGTGGCCCATTCAAGGGTGGTGCAGTTCCAGGGGTTGTCGCTGGTGACTTTTTCACCGCCCTTGATGCTGAGGAAGAAGTTCAGGATGAAGGGCACCTGGCCAAGCATGAGGATGATGGCGCCGAAGGTCATCAGGACGTTGAGGCCAAGCAGGTTGTTAGGGACTTCCATGCCGAAGA
>JBIJBP010000256.1:0-3170 GCA_044345155.1 Prosthecobacter sp.
CTCCATGATCGCCGCGCTCAACGGCCAGATCGAGGACTGGAACCAGAAGGTCATGACCGCCAGGGCCGATGTGGACATGGCGGAGAAGGAGTATCAAAGCACCGCCCGGGTCGTCAACAAAGGCAGGCTGGAGGCCGTGGAGGACGCCAAGGGCGGAGGCCTGACCCCGGCTGAATTCCAGGCGAAGATTTCCGAGCTGAACCTGGGCAAGAGCTCGACCGGACGCATGCCCTGGGGCCGCAAGGGCAGCCAGTCCGTCGGTGAGGAAGCCCCCGCCCCCTGAACCCGCCCCTGAATTCGCATGACCCCCATCCTGGCAGGCATCACTGACTTCGGAGAAGCAGGCGGAAACCCGCTCTACTTCTTCTACGAGCAGCTTGCCGACGTCTGCACGCGCTGCAGCGACGTCATGATGGTCATCGCCTTCGCCATTCTGTTCGCCGGCATGGTCGTGCAGGTTTACAAGGGAATCTTCGGCGGGGACTTCTCCGGCATCATGAAGCAGGTGCTGCTGTCCGGCCTGGTCATCAGCATCATGCCCTTCTACGCAGAGTGGTTCCTGGAGCTTCAGAAGGTTTTGGGTGACGACCTTCTCGCAGCGCTGGAGGTGGACCCCATCGGCCTGCTGGAAAACTTCGGCACCAGCTTTGCCGAAGCCCCCTTCGACACTGGCAGCGCGCCTGACATCATCCTCGGCATCTTCGACCCGCTGGCCTGGTTTGAGTATTTCTCCCGCATCATCGGAGCCTACGTCATGGCGATCCTCGGGATCATCATGTACTGCTTCATCTACATCGGCTTCCAGGTTCAGGTGATCGCCATCTACCTCGGCTGCGCCGCCGGCCCGCTCTTCCTCGCGATGCTGTTGTTTGAACCCACGCGCGACAGCGCCGTGAAGTATCATGTGGGCATGGTCGGCATCTGCTTCTGGCCGCTTGGCTGGGGCCTGGGCCTGCTGTTTGGCGAGGCCATGCTGGAGGGCGGCACCGCCCTGCTCTACTATGTCTGCGGCTTCCTGCTCCTGGGCGGCGTCGTTGAAATCGTCATCGGCGCCATCGGCATCTTCATCATCCTGGTGATCGTCATCGCCTGGTTCCTGGTCACGCTTTTTGGGGCGCCCAAGGTCGTGCAGAAGGCGGTGACCAGTGGCGCCCAGATCGGCATGAGCCTCGTTCAGGGCGGCATGAGCACCGCCACCACCATCGCCACCAGCGCCGCCAGCACCGCCATTCAGATGGGATCCGGAGCCGCCATGGCGGCAGGCGGGGCGGCCCTCACCATCGGCACCGGCGGCGCGGGCGCCATGGCCGGGGTCGGCATGATGACCAGCGGCGCCAGCTCCATGGTGGGCGGTGCCACCAGCGCGATCGGCGGCGTCGGCAAGGCCGTGTCGGCCGCAAGCTCGGCGGCGGACAAGAACTGACAATGCACGAACTGACCTGAATGAAAGGCGTCACCCACATCTTCATCTCCAAGGACAAGCTGGCCATCTTCTGGTTCCTGGCGGCCGTGGGATGCCTCGTCGGCACCGCCTGGCACCTTCATGGCGTCGCCATCGAGGGACGCAGCCGCATGCTTTACGTGCCGATCCAGGAGGCCGACGTCTACATTGATGAAATGCTCAGCAAGGAAGGCCTGGACGACCTGGTGGACTTCCAGACCCGGCTGTCCCTGGAGACCCTGTTCAACCGAGGCCCCAAGGGGCCGGTGACGCCCGCGCGCCTTGAGCTCCTCTTCACCGGCAAGGGCTTCGAGCAGGCCGTGGAGGACATCAAGAAGGACAGCTACGACTTCCGCACGCGCCAGATGCACCAGATGGTGGAGCTGGGGGAGGTCGAGGTCCTGCACAGCCCGGACGGCGGCGCCGTCAGCCGCGCACGCGGCCAGATCGTGCGCATCAGCATCGACCCCGTGGAAAAGCAGGCCATCACCCAGTCCTTCAGCATCGTCGCCAACATGGAGTGGGAACGTAACCGCAACCTGCGTGACTCCAAGCGCTTCCTCTACGTCTGCCGGGACGTGCAGTACACGACTCGTGAGATCTCCAGCTCCGAAAAAGAATGATCCCATGAGCCAGCCGACCTCCATCAACCCGGACAAGCCCAGGCGCGGCGCCATTGACACCCTGGTGGCGAAGGATCAGACCGCCGTCTTCTGGTTCCTCGTCGCCTGCGTCACCGCCGCCGCCTGCGCCTGGTACCTTGTCATCATGGCCGAGGCCCTGAAGGCTAGACCGCCCTTTGTCGTCATGGACACCGCCGGCGCCTACTACGTCTCCCCCGGTCTGAACTACAACAGCGTGAAGCCTGTGGAAAACCCGATGCACAAGGTGCTGACCGACCTGGCCGTGCGGACCCTTTTCGAGCGCGGCCCAGAAGGCCTCATGAATGACGCACGCCTGGAAAAGCTCTGCGACAGGGACGGTCTCGCCGCCATGCGGGGCATCATCAACAAGGAGGACGCCGACTTCCGCCGCCAGCAGATCCAGCAGACCGTCTCCATCCAGGCGCGCTCCATCGAGGTCGCCATGCCCACGGCGCTGCGAACCGTCGCCTCCGGCATCGTGACCCGCCGCGGCACCTTCAACGGCAGCGACATTATCGAGCGCTTCAACTTCGAGATCCGCTTCATCTGGAAGATGAACCCGGACATGCGCAAGTTCCCCCTCTACCCTTCGGTCATCATCGGCGTGCCCACCTACAAGCTGGAGAAGATCACCGACGACTTATGACACACCGTCTGAAAACACACTTCGGGCTCGTCCTGCTTCTGACGGCCCTGGCATCCCCGCTGTGCGCGCAGGTCCGCGAAGGCAGGGAGCTGGTCATGCTCGACCCCAAGGTCCTGGTCAACGAAGTGGCCATCAACTCCACCGTGGCCACCACCATCACCTTCCCCTCCAAGATCGTGCTGCTCACCGGCTTCGGCCTCGCCACCGAGCCTGCTGCGGCAAAGCAGATGGAGACAGGCAGGGTCGCCATCGTTCACTATGAAAACGTGCTTCCTGACACGCTTGTCGTCAGGCTGGTGAAGCCCGGCGAACCCTGCCATGTCACCGTCCGCACGGCCCAGCACATCCACCTGCTGCGCTTCGTGCCCTCGGAGGAGGCCAACCTGGCCGTCATCGTCCAGCCCCCCGTGCAAAAGGACGCCGCCGTCGCCGTGACCCC
>JBIJBP010000257.1:0-3131 GCA_044345155.1 Prosthecobacter sp.
GACGTCGCCAGGGTCCAGTGGGGTGCTGGCTTTCGCGGCGGTGCGGCCACGATGGACGGAGGCGAGGTCGTGCTTGGCACCATCATGATGCTCATGGGTGAAAACGCCCGCGTCGTCTGCCAGCGCGTGAAGCCGCGCATCGATGAAATCCGTGAGAAGCTGCCGGACGGCATGGACATCACCATCGTCTACGACCGCTCCGACCTCGTGAACGCCACCGTCGGCACCGTGCAGAAGAACCTGGGTGAAGGGGCCGTCTTCATCGTGCTCGTGCTGCTTGTCCTGCTCGGCAACCTGCGCGCCGCGCTCATCGTCGCGCTGATGATCCCGCTGTCCTTCCTTTTCGCCGCCTGCGGCATGGTGCAGGGTGGCTGGTCCGCAAACCTCATGAGCCTCGGCGCCCTCGACTTCGGCCTCATCATCGACGGAGCCATCTTCATGGTGGAGAACATCATCCGACGGCTCGGCCACCGGCAGCACCACCTCGGCCGCATCCTCACGCCCGAGGAGCGCGCCCGGGAGGTGCTCGCCGCCAGCAGGCAGATCGCCAGCCCCACCTTCTTCGGCGTGCTGATCATCACGGTCGTCTACCTGCCGATCATGACCCTCACCGGCATCGAGGGGAAGATGTTCCGCCCGATGGCCTTCACCGTCATCCTTTCACTCACCGGCGCCCTGCTGCTGGCGCTCACCCTGGTGCCTGTGCTCTGCTCCTACTTCCTCGGAGGCAGCATCAATGAAAAGGAGAACTTCATGATCGCCTGGCTGAACAGGCTCGTTCAGCCTCTGCTGCGCCTGGTGCTCAGGCTGCGCTGGATCGTGGCCCTGCTCGCCATCGGCTTCTTCGCCTTCTGCGGCCAGCGCTTCACCACGCTGGGCTCGGAGTTCGTGCCGAAGCTCGATGAGGGATCCATGTCCGGCATGGTCTATCGAAAAGTGGGGATGAACCTTCACGAGTCCCTGCTCCAGGATCTCGAGCTCGGCAAAATGGTGCGGGAGAAGTTTCCCATGACCACCCGCATCTTCACCCGCATCGGCACCAGCGAGGTGGCCACCGACCCCATGCCGCCGAACGAGACGGACTTTTACATCTTCTACAAGCCGCTGGCGGAATGGCCGTCAGGGCCCGGAATGCCCACGACCAAGCAGGAGCTCATGGCCGCCATCGAAAAGGAGATCCTCGCCAGGCATCCCGGCCAGACCGTGGAGTTCGGCCAGCCGATCGAGACACGCTTCAACGAGATGATGGAGGGCACCAAGGCCGAGCTCGCCGTGCGCATCTACGGCGTCGAGTTTGACATGCTCGACAGACTGGCCGGGCAGGTGCGCGACATCATCAACGGCATCCCCGGCGGCGATGCGGAGCTGGAAACCGCCGGCCGGCCGGGCACCGTCGTGCTCCAGGTGAAGCGTGACGTGCTCACCAAGTACAACGTCCCGCTCGCCGAGACCAACCGCGCCGTGTCCGCAGGACTCGGAGGCGAGGTCGTCGGCCAGGTCGTCGAGGGCAACCGCAAGCGTGACATCGTCGTGCGTCTGCCCGAGGACGAGCGCTCCAAGGACGAGGTCATCCGCAGCCTGCCCCTGCGTGTCGGCGACCACGGCATGATCCCCCTTGGTGATGCCGTGGACATCCGGGTTGAGAAGTCCGTCGACCCCATCCGCCACAGCCGCACCCAGCGCCGCGTGGCCCTGCTCGTCAGCGTCGGCGAAGGCCGGGACATGGAGGGCTTCGTCCATGAAGCCACCGCGAAGATCAAGAAGCAGGTCGAATTCCCCGAAGGCTACGACTTCGAGTTCGGCGGCACCTTTGAAAACCTTCAGGAGGCCCGCTCACGCCTCGCCATCGTCGTGCCCACCACGCTGCTGCTCATCCTGATGCTGATCTTCTTCAACTTCGGCAGCCTGCGCCAGACCCTGCTCGTCGCCACGGGCATCCCCCTGGCCCTCACCGGCGGCATCATCGCCCTCGACCTGCGGGACATGCCCTTCAGCATCACCGCCGCCGTCGGCTTCATTGCCCTCAGCGGTGTCGCCGTGCTCAACGGCCTCGTGCTCGTGAACTACTTCAACGAACTGCGCGAGGAGGAGGGCCTCAGCGTCCGCGAGGCCGTCCTCAAGGGCGTCGCCACCCGGCTGCGCGCCGTCATCATGACCGCCCTCGTCGCAGCGCTCGGCTTTGTGCCCATGGCCCTCGCCCATGGTGCCGGCGCCGAAGTGCAGCGCCCGCTGGCAACAGTCGTCATCGGCGGCATCATCAGCTCCACCCTTCTGACCCTGCTCCTGCTGCCCATGCTTTACGACTGGGTCGAACGGCGTGCGCAGGCCCGGGCGTCGTAAAGCCCTCCTGGCAGCCGATGCCAGGATTGAGCAGAACAGGGAGCTCCTCTGTCTTCAAAGCGCGCTGGACATCCCTTACGGGAGTTGAGTATCCTGCCTGCAATCCATCAAAAAACGACCATGAAACTCCTGCTGGCCTCCCTGCTTCTTTCCTCCCTGACCCTCGCCTCAGGCCAGGACCGTCCTCTGGACGCCCTGCTGACGGGTGATGCAGCCTGGCAGATGAACACGGCGCAGTTTGAACAGAAGTTCGGGCCCGCGCGGTTCGACTGGCTTTCGGAAAAAAAGGATCAGGCGCGCTTCTTTGGCGATGGCCTGAGCCTTTGGGAGGGCGGCATCCAGCTGAACGAGGCCATCGTCGAGTTTTCCCCTGAAGGCATGCCGGCAAAGCTGACCTTCTCCATCTACAACCGGGGTGACACGAAGCAGCTCATTGTGGACCGCGCTCCCTTTGAAGCCCGTGTGGAGGAGCTGAAGGCCTTCATCAGCAAGCGTCTGGCTGTCGCCCCGGCCGAGCGTGGCAAGGACAAGACCAGCGCGGTGGCCGCCGAAGGCTTTGTCTGGATGAAGCCGCCGAGCGCCTACCTCCTGGAATACAGCTATCAGCGCGAGATGAAGAGCCGGGACATCCCCTTCCGCGCCGAGTTCATCCGCCTGCGCGTGGCCAACGTGGGCGCCGGAGGACGTGCGGCGGCGCCTGTGACCGCCTCGGCCGCCGCAGCGCCCGTGGGAAGGAACAGCCTGGTGGCCAACGTCAAGCGTGAGGAGGGCGGCGACATCGTCATCACCAA
>JBIJBP010000164.1:0-10441 GCA_044345155.1 Prosthecobacter sp.
GTCATTGGGCGGTGGCGGCGGGCTGGGATTGGGCACCTCATGCTCATAATAGATATCCCATTCGAAGAAGTAGGGTCTGGAGAAGTGGCTGTGAGATCCAAAACTCATGTAACGAACACGTCTGGCCAGGAAGGCCACAAAGCTTGGGTCAGGTACCTTGGTGCCAGATTCTCCAAAGGTTTGTGCAGGCCCGCCCGATCCTGGATAGGATGAGGCGTTCCGGGGATCGCTCAAGACCCGGTATTCCTGAAGGTTGGTGTAGCCATCCTGGTCGATGTCCCCCGTGGGGCCATCCTGGCCGAGGTTGCTGGTGAGCGAAGTTTGATTTCTGGCCTCCCACCAGTCAGGCAGCAAGTCACCATCCGTGTCCGCGTTGATGGGAGAGGATCCGAGCTGATATTCGATGAGATTTTTCAAGGTGTCGGCGTCGGGGTCGCCCTGCGATCCATTGCTGCCCTCGGCAGACAAGGCATGCAGGCCATGCTGAACCTCCCAGCCGTCCGGCAAAAGATCCTTGTCCGTATCAGGGTTCAAGGGGTCGGTGCCGTGCTGCCGGATCTCCGCGCGATTGCTCAGCCCGTCCTGGTCGTGGTCGGCATCGAGGGGGTCGCCGGTGACCGGCAGGTCGCTGTAGCGCAGGCGGATGAAGCTGGGTGAGGGCTGCGCCGGGAGGCTGAGGGAAACCAAGCCGTCGCTGCCCATCAGGATGGAGCCCTCGTAGTGCCATGAACTTCCTGGGCTCAAGGTCGGGGAGGTTTGCACAAAGTAGGTTCGACCTGCCTTGCCCCACCAGCGCAGAAGGAGGCCCTGGCCATCCGTGGTCAGGGTCACCCTGAGGTCTTCGCCGGGCTCGGTGTTTGACTGGGCAGGGAGCATAGGACCTTGAAGAAGAAGGAAGCAGGCTGCAAGCAGGAGAGCCGAAGCCGTTCGTGAAGCCGCCGGGTCACTTCCGTGTCATCGCGGTCAAAAATGATTCCTTTCCGCAGCTTGCAGACAGGGCAGATCCTACGCATCACTTGAACAGCTTGGAACCTCAGACCGAACTCCCCGCCGCCGCCTCCACTCCGATTCACGACGCCCGTGAAGCGCTGCGGAAGTATTTCGGCTTTCGGGAGTTCCTCGACGGCCAGGAGTCGGTGATGGCCAACATCCTGGCTGGTCGTGACACGCTGGTCATCATGCCCACCGGCGGTGGCAAAAGCCTCTGCTACCAGCTGCCCGCCATGGTCATGGATGGCGTCACCGTCGTCGTGAGCCCGCTCATCGCCCTCATGAAGGATCAGGTGGACGCCCTGGAACGACGCGGCATCCCCGCCACCCTCATCAACAGCACCCTGACGCTGGCCGAGCAGCAGGAACGCATCGCTGCCCTGCGCCGGGGCGAGTACAAGCTCGTCTACGTCGCTCCGGAACGTTTCCGCAGCCGCATGTTCACCAACACCATGCGCCAGGTGGAGATCGCCCTCTTCGCCGTCGATGAAGCCCACTGCCTCTCCCAATGGGGGCATGACTTCCGCCCTGACTACTTCCGCCTCGACGAAGCCCTGGAGCAGCTCGGCAGGCCGCAGGTCGTCGCCCTCACCGCCACCGCCACGCCCGAGGTTAGGGCCGACATCCTCAAGGTACTCGCCCTGCGCGACCCCTTCATCACCATCCGCGGTTTCCAGCGGCCCAACCTGAGCCTCAATGTCCTCCACACCAAGAAGGGCGACGACAAGTACAGCCGGCTCAAGGAGATCATCCGCGACCATCGCAAGGGCATCATCTACTGCGCCACCCGCAAGCGCGTCGAGGAGGTCGGCGAGGCCCTGAAGGACATGGGCATCCGGGCCGTCCAGTACCATGGCGGGCTCGATGACAAGGAGCGCGAGGAGCGCCAGAACCGCTTCATCAGCAAAAAGCACGACATCGCCGTGGCGACCAACGCCTTCGGCATGGGCATCGACCGGCCCGACGTGCGCTTTGTCGTTCACTTCGACGTGCCTGGCAGCGTCGAGGCCTACTACCAGGAAGCCGGGCGCGCCGGACGCGATGGCGAGCCGTCCTGGTGCGAGCTGTTCTTCAACTTCGCCGACACCAAGACGCAGGAGTTTTTCCTCGATGGCGCCAACCCAGGCATTGACGTCATCCAGAGCATCTACCAGGCCCTGCTCAACAAGGCCAACGTGCAAAACGAGGTCGAGGCCAGCATTGAAGACCTCACCGACTACGCCGGGCTGAAGAACAGCATGGCGGTCAGCTCCTCCCTCGGCCATCTGGCGCGTGCAGGCTACATCGAGCGCTATGACATCCCCGGCCGGCGCATCCGCGGCACCCGCCTGCTTCAGCCCGACGTGCTCACCCGCGACCTGAAGCTCGACGCCGCCGCCCTCCGTGAAAAGGAACGCCGCGACCGCTCGAAGCTGAAGGCCATGATCGACCTCTGCTATGACGAGCAGCGCTGTCGGCAGCAGCAGATCCTGGCCTACTTTGGCGAGTCTGAAAGCCAGCCCTGCGGCACCTGCGACATCTGCCGGCGCGACGGTGTGCAGGTGGAGCGTGAAGGCGGCGCGGATGAGGTGCTCATGCTGCGCCAGGCGCTCAGCGGCATCGCACGCATGTCCCTGAAAAACGCCGACGGCCGCTGGGAGGCGCGCTATGGCAAGGGCCGCATCATCCAGATGCTCGTCGGCAGCCGTTCCAAGGAGGTCCTGGACGCCGGGCTCGACCAGCTTAGCACCTACGGTCTGCTGAAAAAGACCGGCACCAGCGCCCTGCATCCTTTGTTCGCCGAAATGGAGAAGCAGGGCCTCATCGAGACCAGCACCGGCGAATATCCGCTGGTCACCCTCACCGCCCGCGGCGCCGAGGTCATGCGCACCGGGGCCAACGTACGCATGCTCTGGCCGAACACCACGCCGAAGGCCGAGTCCCCGCTGAAGCCCGGCGCGCGGCTTCCCGAGGCCAGCCTGGGCACCAGCGAGCTGGGCTTTGACGACGCCCTCTTTGAAAAGCTCAAGCACCACCGCAGCGTCCTCGCCCAGTCGGAGGGCGTGCCCGCCTACCTGATCTTCAGCAACCAGACCCTGGAGTTCCTCACCCGCCTCAAGCCCCGCACCCTGGCCGACGGCATGAAGATCCGCGGCGTCGGTGAAAAGAAGGCCGGCACCTACCTGCCCGACTTCATCCGCATCATCCAGAAGCACGGCTGAACGGCGGGGAGGGCGGAACGCCCTGTTGTCATCCCGGCGCAGGTGAATACTGTCCGCCCCCTTCCATGCCCCGCGTTTACATCAAGACCTACGGCTGCCAGATGAACGAACGTGACACCGAACAGGTGTCGCAGATGTTCACCGAGCGCGGCTACACCATGACGTCCACCGATGAGGACGCCGACGTGGTGCTGATCAACACCTGCTCCGTGCGCGACCAGGCGGAGCAGAAGGCCGTGGGCAAGATGGGCATGGTGCGCCGCCGCCGCATCCCCCTCGTCACCGGCTTCATGGGCTGCATGGCCCAGAGCCGCGGCTCCGAACTGGTGGACAAGGTGAACGTGGACCTCGTCGTCGGCACGCAGAAGTACCACCGCGTCGTGGACTATGTGGACGAAATCATCCGCGCCAAGGAGCAGCGAATGATGGACGAGGAGCGCTTTTCCATCGTCGACATCGACGAGGAGGAGTCGAGCCAGAACACCATCCGCGACCACACCCTCAAACCCGACCAGGGCAGCGCCTTCGTCAGCATCATGCAGGGCTGCAACATGAAGTGCACCTTCTGCATCGTGCCCTACACCCGCGGTGGCGAGCGCGGCCGGCCCATCGCCGACATCGTCGAGGAGGTGAAACGCCTCTCTGATCGTGGCGTCAAGGAAGTCACGCTCCTCGGCCAGATCGTCAACCTCTACGGCCGTCACGAGTTCCCCATGCAGGATGGCAAAAGCCCCTTCGTGCAGCTCCTCGAAGCCGTGCATGAGGTCCCCGGCATCGAGCGCATCCGCTTCACCAGCCCGCATCCCATCGGCTACAAAAAGGACCTCATCGAGGCCTTCACCTACCTGCCGAAGCTCTGCGAGCACGTCCATCTTCCCGTGCAGAGCGGCAGCGACGAGATCCTGAAGAAGATGCACCGCCCCTACACGGCGGCGAAGTTCACCGAGCTTGTCGAGCGCATCCGCGCCGCCCGCCCCGGCATTGCCGTCACCACCGACGTCATCGTCGGCTTCCCCGGCGAGACCGAGAAGCACTACCTGGAGACGCGCGAGATGTTTGACCGCCTGAAGTTCGACAACGCCTTCATCTTTCGTTATTCCAAGCGGCGCGGCACACCTGCGGCCGAGATGCCTGACGAAATCCAGGTCAGTGAAAAGGAGAAGGAGCGCCGGAACCAGGACCTGCTCGCCCTGGTCAACGCCCACGCCTACCCGCGCTACCAGGAGCTCATCGGCCAGCGTGTCGAGATCCTCTGCGAAGGCCCTAGCAAGACCAACGAGTCACGCCTCACCGGCCGCACCCGCACCAACCGCATCGTGGTGTTTGACGGCAATCCCGCCCGCCACACCGGCCAGATCTTCGACGTGAACATCACCCACTGGGCCAACTTCACCCTGTTTGGCGACCCCGTGCTCGACGACGACGCGGCCTGAGACCGGACTGACGCCGCGCAACCCAGGAGGGCCAAAGGCCGGGAGAGATGCGATGCCGCAGGGTTCATCGGGTGACGGAGCCCGACGGGGTTCGGCTGCGGCGTGAATCGCGGGCGGGTTGAAAGCAGTCATGAGCATCAGTTCGTGCCAGCTTGGCAGGCCTTCAACGCCGGTTGATTCGACGAGCGTGGTGACAGGCTGAAGCCCATCACGACTTTAAGAGTCCGCTGCGCATCCATTCCTGGTCTGCTTGATGGCACCCGGCGGGCTTGAATGCCCGTAGAGGGACAGACCCTTGGGTCCTGTGAACCGTGTAACTCATGTCCCTCGTCAATCTGTTATCTGTTTCTGGGATTCACACCGGTCTCCCCTGCTTTGACAGCGGGCGAAGGGGAACCAACACCGCTTAACTGCGCGAAGTCCATTTCCCAGATGCGTGTGGTGCCGTCCAGGGAGGCACAGCCAAGGCGATTGCCACTTGGGCTGAAGGCCAGGGTGTGAAGAGTGGCCAGCGGACCGCGCAGCTCTGCGATGCGCTGGCCCGTTTTTATGTCCCACAGGCGCAGCGTCAGATCCTCCGATCCGGTTGCAAGGATGGGTTGCGTCGGATGCCAAGCCAATGCGGTAATGGCGCCTTCGTGTGCACGAAACTCCCGCAATTCCGCCAGCGTCTCCGCATCATAAAAATGCACTGCCTTGTCCGGACCGGCAGCGGCGAAGGTCTTTCCATCAGGGGCCAGCACGATGACGTCCAGCACGGTCTTGCTGGTGGCCGATTTGAGGACTTTCTTCGTCGTCACATCCCATACGACGAGCTTTTGCTCCGATGCCTTGAGACCCCGGCGGGCCTTGCTGGTGGCGAGCCCGAGCAGGTGATTTTCGCTGAGCCAGATAAAGTCGGCATAGTGATTGAAGTCTTTCTCCAAAAACATCAGTTCCTTGCCTGTAGCAGTCTCCATCACGACCATTTGCTCCTGCCGATAAATGGCCATCGCCACATGTTTCCCCGTGGGACTGACTCGTGGCAGCGCGTGTGACAGGCGGGGGACCAGTCGCCCGATCTGCACGCTCTTGTCGCCCGTCTTTTGCAGCATGGTCAGCGGTGAGCTGCCAAAATCCTCCCCCACGGCTGCGATCCGTCCGTCTGCACTGATCGCTGCAAAACCCTGAGTCACCGCAGGCTCCATCTCGATGGGCCTTGGCGGGTCTTCGGAGAGGCGCAGCAGCATCGCGCTGGATTTCCCCCCCGGTGCAAAGAGCAGATCATCCGAGCCCCAGAAAGCGAGACAGGCCCTGCTTGCCGTGTTGCTCATCAGCCACCTTTCGCCGCCCAGGCTCCAAGCTCTGGCATCCGCCCCTTCCACCAGCATTTCTCCTGACAGCGGATGCACCGTGACTCGATGCGCGTCACCTTGGCCGCCTAGCAGTGGCTGCACGGGGATGCCTGTCTGCGCATCCCACACGCGGATGTCCTGCCGCCCGTCCTTCAAAATCGAAATTGAAATCAGCCGCCTGCCATCGCTGGTGAAGGCCAGGTTCGTGATCTTGCTCACATTTGACCGCACCTGAAAAACCACCTGCCCGTTCTTCAGATCTGTCCCGCGGATCATGCCCAGCTCATCTCCCGTGGCGATAAGCGCGCCGTCCGGACGGATGGCACAGGCGGTGGAAAGATGCGGAGTGGGACGGCTCATGAGCGTGCCGTCCGTGACATTGATCAGCTCAGGAGGCGCACCCCGCGCAAGCGAGAGGATCTGCTGGCCATCCGGCGTGAAGACGGCCTCCAGCACCACCTGCCCGATCTCGTGCGTCCAGATCTTCGCCCCGGTTTCCACGTCCCAGAGGTGGATCAGATTCGGGCTTTTATAAATGTGCTGGGCAGACACCAGCCTGCGCCCATCCGGACTGAAGGCTAGTTTTTCTGTGATGCCGGTTTTGCTTTGGGAAATCAGGGCACCGCTCTTGACCTGATAGACCTGGATCCAATTGGCATCCTTGCCACGCCTCAACACCGCGATGCGCTCAGCATCCGGCGACATGGCGATGCATTGAGTGTAGCCCCAGTCTTTGCTGGCAGGCTCACTGTCGAACTTCCGCAGCGTTTTCTGCGTGCGCACATTCAGCAGACGGAAGCCTTCCTTAAAGTTCACCACGGCAAAAACACCGGGCCGCCTCGGGTGCGGACACGCTGCGGAGATCATGCCAAGCCGGGAGATCGAGCTGTCAGACTGCTGGATCAAATAGTGCCATGTCGGGCCGCGCAGGTCCGCGGGCACTTCATCAAGCGCCCGACGTGTCGCAGGTCCGTCGCCCTCGCGCAGGGCCGCCTCCGCAAGGCTGATCGCCGCGCGCGCAAGCGCCTGCCGGGTCTCTCCTTCCCGCTCGATGGCTACCGCCTCGGAGGCACGCGCCGCGCGCTCACTGGCCATGACCTTGATCAGAAAGAGCGTGCTGATGACCAGCAGCGCCGCGAGCGCGCCCGTGACGATCTTGTGCCGCAGCATCAGCAGCTTCAGCTGTTTCCACGCACCCGCCTGCTCGGCGCTCGTGGCAAAGCCGCCCTGATACGCTTCGATGTCCGCGCTGAAGGCCTCTACCGTCTGATAGCGCTCGGATTTGGAGCGCCGTAACGCCTGCATGACGACGGCGGACAAGGCTGGCGGCACACGACCTCCCGACACATGCGGCAGCGGACGGATGAGCTTTGCTGCCAGAACATCCGCTTTCTGGCCCGTTGCGCCTTTCTCCTTCTTGCCGCCTTGAATGGCAGAGGGAGCCGTGATCTGCGCCGTACGAACCTTTTCCAGCACCTCATCCAGCGTGGCACCCTCGACCGGTGGCCGCAGCGTCAGGATGGCATACAGAATGCCGCCGAGAGAGAAGATGTCCGAGCGTTGATCAAGCTCATCGATCTGCCCCATGGCTTGTTCGGGACTCATGTACTGCGGCGTGCCCATGACGTCGCCTTGCATCGTCTGCAAAGACAACGAGGTCATGAGATGGGCGGACAATGAGAGGTCATCCTCCTCTCCCGGTCTCCCCATCTGAGGATCTCCCTGGCTCATTGACTTGGCGAGCCCCCAGTCCATCACCAGCACCTCACCAAACTCCCCGACCATGATGTTCTCTGGCTTCAGATCACGGTGCAGCACCCCCTTGCTGTGGGCGAAGGCCATGGCATCGCAGACTTTGCGGAAGATGAGAAGCAGGCGGTCTAGCGTGTATTCACCCAGCGCTTCGGGATGCCCGCTGCGCAGATCGTTCAGGATGGCCTGGAGCGTGCGGCCCTTCACCATTTTCATGGAGTAAAAAAGCGGCTGTCCTCTATCCCACACGATGTCATAGATGGGCACAATGTTTGGGTGAGCGAGCAGCGCCAGCACCTCGGCCTCGCGCACAAAGCGCTGCTGCATCGCGAGGGAGGCGTTCGCGTCGAAGTGCATGATCTTCACCGCGACCGTGCGCTTGAGCTTCTGATCCTCGGCCTCAAGCACGCTGCCCATGCCGCCCCGTGCGATCTCGCGGCCGATTTGATAATTCTCCGCCCCGTGAGACGGCCCGCCCATGCTCGAAGCTGGCACTTTTTGCACTGGCTGAGCCGTGATGATCGTTGGAGCGTCGTCGTTCATGACGGGTTATATTCCTGCCAATGTGTTTTGCAGCAAGGTGAGTTAACCCGGGATCTCACAAGCCTGAGCACGGTTCCGGCCTCCTCAATTCGTGACAAGCTGCTCTTCGAGAGAAAGCGACTTGAGGATCAAGCGGCATCTATGTGAGATGATACAAAGGGACAGACATGAATGGCACTCGTCAGGGAAGGCCGGGAGAGATGCGATGCCGCAGGGTTCATCGGGTGACGGAGCCTCACGGGGGTCGGCTGCGGCGTGAATCGCGGGCAGGTTGAAAGCAGTCATGAGCATCGGCTCGTGACAGCTTGGCAGGCCTTCAACGCCGGTTGATTCGACGAGCGTGGTGACAGGCTGAAGCCCATCACGACTTGGAGACCTCGCTCCGTCGCCTCGGCACCCCTGTGCTGCTTGATGAAACCCGGTAGGGCTTGAATGTCGATCAAGGGACAGTCCCTTGGGCTTCTCCAGAGCTCGCGGAACCCGATGAACTCCTGGAAATAATGGGCCTCTTTATCTTCGCGGTCGGATGCTCTGCCCAGATCAGGTTAACCTTGACAGGAGTATGAATTAGGAGAAGTCTGCGTTTGTTGATTAATTTCTTTAAACGCCCCTACTATGAAAACTGCCTTTAAGTTGCTTCTGGCTGTCTTGGGAATGTTAATCAGTCCAGTTAGTGCCCATGCAGCAGACACGCCGGGAGAACTGGATCCCAAAAAGATCCTGGAAGGCATTCCCAAAGAGCTGTTGAAGGACATCTCGGGCAATCCCGCCAAGCGCAAGGAGGCTGTCGACGCCGCCTCGCAGAAGCTTCAGGAAAAATACAGGGACCAGGCTAGCAGCCTCACATTCCGGGTGCGCAACACAAACAAATCGAATGGACGCTATTACGCCCATGCGGAGGAGGAGCGCGTGCGCGTCTCGGGCACCAATTTCACCGTCCATTTCAACATCAACTTGGATGAGAGTGAAAATGAGAAGGCGGCCAAGATCAAGCCGGGTGATAAGATCACGGCAAGCGGCAAGGCATATGTCTCCCTCTATGGCAGCGGCAGCAACTACACTTCCCTGACGATCAATTTGAACGAAGCCAAGCTGAAGTGACCGGGGCCGGAGGGTTGTTAGGCCGGCCCTCAAAAGGTCGGACTGGATCCCGGCGGACGGTCAGCCGCATGGGCGGCGTCCTTCGCTTGTCGGCTGCTTTTCCACCTACCTCTCCACCCGCACGTCCGGGCGCGCCTTCTTGAAGGCGGCCACGCCGATGTCGGTGACTTGAGCCCCCCGCAGATGCAGCGTTTGCAGGGACTTGATGCCTTCGAGGTGTTTCAGGCAGGCGTCGCTGATGTTCTGGTTGCCCTCGAGGTTCAGCGTCTTGAGTTTGCGGGCGGGCTTGAGATGCTCGACGGCGGCATCCGTGATCACGGAATTGTCATTGAAGGTGAGGGATTCGAGGGCAGGCAGGGCCGCGAAGAGGGCGTAATCCTCCGGTTTCATCGTTCCCTTGGAGTTCCAGCCCAAGCTTTTCAGCTTGGCCAGCCCCGTCAGTGCTTGAAGGCCGCGAGCGCCGCAAGTCCCGCCATATCCAACCTGGAGGTTGTCCAAATCCGGCAGTGTGGCCGCGATGACTTCGAGGGCCTCGTCGCTGACCGGGCACTGATACCACAGGCTGATGCTCCTGAGGGTGGCGGCGCTGGCCTTGAGATGCATGACGCCAGCACCGGAGATCCGCGAGTTGGAGAAGTTGACCTTCTCAAGCCGTGACAGCCCCTTGAGATGCTCCAGACATGCATCGGTCATGTTCGTGGTATCGCCGAAGGACAAGGACTTGAGGTTGACCAGGCCTGCCAGATGCTGGGTAAAGACGGTGCCATCTCCCCCGCGGAAGCCCACGGTGGTGGCTGACAATTCCTCCAGGCCGGTCAGCAGCGCCAGCGCCTGTCCTCCCTGTGGTGTCAAGGTGGTGGCGTTGATGGAGATTTTTTTGAGCTTTGGCAGCGCCCTGAGGTAGGCCAGGCCCGTGCCTGTGATTGGGGTGGAGCCGAGGTGCAGCTGATTGAGCTCCTTCAAGCCCGAGAGGTGTTTGAGCGCGTCATCCGTCACAGGGCTGCCCTCCAGGGAGACCCGCTTCAGCCTGGGGGCTCCTGCGATGGCTTCCAGACCGCTGCCGGTGATGCTGCAGCCTTCGAGGTCG
>JBIJBP010000165.1:0-10274 GCA_044345155.1 Prosthecobacter sp.
CTCGATCCAGCGCTTCAGCGTGTCTTTTTGCGCCGCCGTCAGCGTCTTGTGCGACTTCGGCGGCGGCATGATCTCGTCTTCATCGTCCGTGATGATGCGGTTCCAGACCTCCGACTTCGCGATATTGCCCGGAATGATCGCACCGTCACTCGTCGCGCCTTCAAACGTGTCCAGCCGCAGATCCGCCTTCCGGTTCTTGGGATCGAAGCCATGGCACGCGAAGCAGTTGTCCGAGAGGATCGGCCGCACATCGCGATTGTAGGATATCTCCACCGCTCTCACGGAGACGACGGACAGGAGCAAGATGGTGATCGTTTTCATGCCAGCACCCCCTTCACGAGTTCGCCATGCACATCGGTAAGGCGGTAGTCGCGGCCCTGGTGGCGATAGGTCAGCCGCGTGTGCTCCATGCCCATGAGATGCAGCGCCGTGGCGTTGAGGTCATGGATGTGCACCGGATCTTTGACGATGTTGTAGCTGAAATCATCCGTCTCGCCGAAGACGTGCCCTTTCTTCACTCCCGCGCCCGCCATCCAGACGGAGAAACAGCGCGGGTGGTGATCGCGGCCATAATTGTCCTGCGTCAGCGTGCCCTGCGAGTAGGTGGTGCGACCAAACTCACCGCCCCAGATGACCAGCGTGTCTTCGAGCAGGCCCCGTTGCTTCAAGTCAGCCAGCAGCGCCGCCGTGGGCTGATCCGTATCGTAGCATTGGCTGCGGATGTCGCGTGGCAGATTGCCATGCTGATCCCAGCCGCGATGATAGAGCTGGATGAAACGCACCCCGCGCTCGGCGAGGCGACTTGCCATCAGGCAGTTCGCCGCATAGGTTCCCGGCTTCCGTGACTCAGGGCCGTAGAGATCAAAAACGCTGGCCGGCTCCTGCGAAAAGTCCGCCAGTTCAGGCACCGCAGCCTGCATTCGGAAAGCCATCTCGAACTGATCGATGCGGTTCTGCGTCTCCGGGTCTTGGTAGTCGGATAGCGTGAGTCGATTCAGCTCCCCGAGATCATCCAGCATCTCACGCCGCCGCGGCCGACTGATGCCCGCCGGATCGCTGAGATACAACACGGGATCTTTGCCCGGTGTGAAGCGCACGCCTTGATATTTCGCCGGAAGAAAGCCCGCGCCCCACATGCGCTCATGCAGCGGCTGTGAGTTCACATTGCCCGATGGCGTGGACACCAGCGCCACAAAGGCAGGCAGGTTCTCATTCTCCGTGCCAAGGCCATACGAGACCCATGCGCCAAACGAAGGCCGGCCACCGATCTGATGCCCCGTTTGCAGCAAGGTCATCGCCGGGTCGTGATTGATCGCCTCCGTGTGCATCGAACGAATCACACAAATCTCATCCGCCCATGCTGAGGTGTAGGGAAGCAACTCGCTCAGCCACAAACCACTTTGGCCGTGTTGCGAAAACTTGAAGAGACTGGGGGCGATGGGGAAACGCTTCTGCCCCGAAGTCATGCCCGTGAGCCGCTGCTCACCGCGCACCGAGGCCGGCAAATCCTTGTCGAACAGGCCCGCAAGACCCGGCTTGTAATCAAACAAATCGAGCTGTGAAGGAGCTCCGCTCTGAGTCAGCCAAATGATGCGCTTGGCCTTCGGCGCAAAGTGTGAGCCATGCGGTGCTGATGCTGAAAACAACCGTGGATTCAGCAACGACGCCAGCGCCGCACTCCCTACGCCGATGCTGGCGCGGCTGACGAACGTACGGCGGCTGAGATGTGCCGAAAATAGGTCCATGGCAGACAAGCGTTCAAGATTAACCTTCGCTAAACGGACCTCCGTTCTGCTGCGCGAGGGTTTCACGCACTTTCACGCCATCCAGCGTGCCGACTTCGCTTTTCGCCTTCATCGCAAGCGCCGCTGCGGCACCGGCGGCCTCGCCGAGGGCCATGGCGGTGGCGGTGACGCGACTGGAGGCGCTGGCTTCGCTGCTGGCGCTGTGACAGCGGCCGGCGACGAGCAAATTGCTCACCTTTTGCGGCACGAGCGTGCGATAACTGATGTCGTAAGGCTTCGGTTGGAAGCCGGAGCCGGTGAAGGGTTTATCGACGGAGACCTCGGGCGGATGGATGTCGAGGAACCAGCAGCCCGTGGCGACAGCGTCGTCGTGGCGCGTGGTTTTTTGCAGGTCTTCCAGCGTGAGCACGTTCAGCCCGACGATGCGACGTGTGTCGCGCACGCCGATGTAGGGGCCGCTCATGATGTAGTAGCTGTTTTCGAAGCCGGGCACCTTCGTCTTCCATTCGTTGAAGATGGTCCATGCGTCTTTGCGGCCCTGGATCTCCGCACGAGTGAAGTCGGCGGCGTTCGTCGCATCCGCCGGCACGCGCGTGGCGTGGACGTAGCACTCGTCTTTCGCGAACGCGAAGATCAGTCCGGGGCCGTAGAAGTTCACGAGGCGGCCTTCCTTGTGGGCCTCGATGAGCACCTTCTTCGCCGCGGGCTTGGTCTCCGGCGTCGGCACGACGTTTCCGATGCGGAAATGCATGGTCAGTGGCATGAGCGGTTTCGACGAGATCGTCGGGCAGCCGGCCCAGTGCGCAATGTCGCCATCGCCGGTGCAGTCGATGACCTGTTTGGCCTCCACCCGCGTGAGTCCGTTCTTGTTGGCGATGATCACGGCTGCCACGCGCCCTTCCTTCACCTCCACATCGCACGCCACGCTGTGGTAGAGCACTTTCAGTTTATCCGAGTGCTGGAGGATGAGTTCATCCGTGAGCACCTTGAAGTGCTCCACATTCGGAATCCACATGCTGCCCCAATACTTTGTCACCAGCTCCGGCGGCAGATCATCGATGGACTTTGCGCCCGGCTTCGCGATGCCCAGCCTCTGCAGCAGCTCCAGAGCGATGCCTTTCACGACAAAGCGCCCGCTCGGCTTGTCGATCAGCCCGTCAAAGTAAGGCAGCCCCACCGTCGTGATGATGCCGCCGGAGAAGCCCGCGCGCTCAATGAGCAGGGTGTTGGCGCCATTGCGGGCAGATGAGAGGGCGGCCGCAATGCCGGCGCAGCCGCCGCCGCAGACAAGGACATCAGTCTGGATGGTTTTCATGGTGGCCAAGACTACCAGACCTACCCAGGGCCGGGCCACGACAAAGACTGTGTGAAATGCGACTCGCGCAGAATTACTCCAGCACCATGTTGTCGAGGAAGAACGCCGTCTTCGTGGTGCCAAGGGCGCTGAAAAGCAGGTAGCTGGCGCTGGTCCAGCCGGGTTTGACGGGTAGTCCGGTGAAATCCTTCTTCGTTCCATCCTGGCGGGTCAGGGTGAGCCGCCAGGAACCGGTCTTTTCAGGTGAGGAAGGCGAGGCGGCCGCACCCGTGAAGGCGGAGATGGCGATGCGAAACCATTCGTTAGGCGCGATGTCCGCAAGGTGAACCCGGCCGTCCACGCCCGCGACCAGCTTTCCGCCCTGCCAGCGCAGGTAGGGGCCGTTGCCGAAACCGCCGTTTTTACCTCGGATTTCAAAGAACCCGTCCGCTCCGGGCTGCGCCATGAGGTCGAACCCGATGTGAAAGGTGCCGCCGTCCCAGGTGGTCGGATAAATGTCGAGCACAGGATCATAGCTGTGCTTCAAACCCGGCGCGTCGAGCAGCTTGAGGCATCGCGTTGAGCCGGGGCTGAACGGCGAGGAGACCTCATCTGTGACGGCGATGCTTTCGCCCTTGTCCTCGCGCTCATACTTCGCGCCCCGGATGCCCAGGGTTCCGAGGGCGGCGTGTTCGAAGTCCTGATTCACCCGGTAGGCAGGTGCGGGCCAGGGTCTGGCGTCCTTGTCCCATGCCGGATAATCGTGACCCTCGGCGGCGAGACTGCGCCAGGCGGCGTCTGTCTTGCGGACTCCGGCAAGCGTGAGGTCCCAGGTCTTGAAGCCGATCTTCGCGGCGGGTGATCCCTCCTTCAGCCTGAAGTCGCGCTTCGCCACATCCTCAAACAACGGATCCGCAAAGAGACTGGCCGAATCGCGCCCCATCTTCTGCCATTCAGCCCAGGTGAAGGCGGTGCTGGTGAGCTTGGCGGGGACTTTGCCGTTGGTGGGCCAGTAGAGGTTGCTGCGGAAGACAAGGCTGTCCTTTGGATCGCCGCGTTCGGGCTTGTCGAAGAACTTCCAGTTCCATTCGCCGCCGTCGAGCAGGGGCGAGGCCGGATCCCAGACGACGATGTTGTGCATGTAGCGGAAGCGCAGCCTTGGTTCGTTGCGGCTGGCCTGGACCTGCGCGGTGTGGCCGAAGGCGAAGATGTTGTTACGCACGGTGTTGAAGTAGCCGTAGTGCTGGTGGAAGCCGGCGTTCCAGGTGTCGTGCACCAGGTTGTTTTCCATGAGCACCAGGCTGCTGCCCTCGTCATTGTAGAGCCCCCAGCCGCCGTAGCGGTGCGCGGCGATGTGGTGGACATGGTTGCCGCGGATGACGGTGCCCGGCGAGGTGCCAAGGCCGTAGAAGCCGCCCATGTCGCTCAGGTAGGCCCAGCCAAGGTGATGGATGTGGTTGTTCTCCACAAGCGTGCCAGACGAGGCGGTGTCGCCATAACCCCAGTTCCAGCCGGCGCTGACACCGGAGTAATAAAGGTCGCCGATGTCGCAGTGCGTGACCGAGCAGTCCTGGGTGTGGGTGAAGACCACGCCGCAGGCGCTGGGATGCAGGCGGCCCCCGTGCTGGATGATGCAGTCGTCGATCTTGATCCGGCGGTTCACCCGGTCCTCCGCAGGGCGCGCGGTTTCACCGACGTACACGCCGCCGCCGCCGAGGTCATGAAGGCGGCTGTGGCTGACCGTGCAGTCTGCGCAGCCCTTGCGGAACCAGAAGGCGTGCTGGCCGGTGTGGCCGACCTCGCAGTTCCTGAAATGAACGGCCCGGCTGTCCTCAATCTCGATGCAGGCGCCGGTGGTGGTCGCCGCCTGTCCGTCATGCAGGCCTTCGGCGGGATAGAGATGCTGGCTGTATTCAAAACGGAGGCCCTCGAAGCTCACATCGTGAGCGCCCCTGATGACGAGGAATTTCTCCACCACGGGCGCAATGACTTCCGCGCGGCCCATGTCCTCGCCGGGCAGCGGCAGGTAGAGCAGCTCACCCTTCGCCTTGTCGAGAAACCATTCGCCAGTTGCATCGAGCGCGGCGCGCAGGTTCTCCATCCACCAGCGCTGGTCGGGCTCGTAATCGACGAAGGGGTAGCGCGAGCGGCCCTTGATGCGCACGGCGAGGACCTCGTCGTTGAGGTCCTGGATGCGGCACTGGCCGACGGCCCAGGCGTGGGTGACAGTGAGCAGCACGTCGGCGCGTTCCGCCGGGCTGAGCCCCTTCAGCACCGAGTAGTGCTCCGGCGCGATGCAGAAGGCGTGAAAGTTCATGTTTGCCCCAAGGTCCGGGAAGACACCCGCGCCGACGGCCTCGGTGATGTGGTAGAATCCTTTGTTGGGTGAGCGTGCCAGGGTGGCGCGGCGGCCGTTGATCCAGAGCTGCTCAAAGCGCCAGGCCTTGTCCGGAAGATCCGCCTTCCACAGGCCGCCCTCGGCCTGCCTCCAGCCGGTGATGGGCCGCCCGGCGCGCAGCACGGCGTTCCGGCCGGTCCAGGTCACCTGCGAGTCCTCGGCTCCAAGCACGAGGGTTTTGCTGACCGGATGCACGCCTTCCTCAAGCACCAGTCGCACCGGCTTCGGCGCGCCGCGGGCCTGCGCGACCGCTTCCTCAAGCCCGCCAGGCTTCACCAGGATGTCGGCGGAGAAGGCGGTGGAGGCTAGAACCAGGGCAAGGAGGGTCATGGAACGAGGCATGAGAATCCGATGACGCCTGGAGCGCGCCTTTCAAGCGTCAGTCCTTGGGAATCTTCCGCCCGCGATGGTGCTTGCAGCACTTCTGGTCAGGCAAGGATCTCGGGAATGACCCTGCCTTCCACATTGGTCAGGCGGCGCTGGATGCCGTTGTGCTCGAAGCTGAGGCGCTCGTGATCGAGGCCGAGGAGGTGCAGGATGGTGGCGTTGAAGTGGTAGAGCGGATGCACATCCTTCACGGCCTTCTGGCCGAGCTCGTCGCATTCGCCATGGCTGACACCGGGCTTCACGCCCGCACCGGTCAGCCAGCAGGTGAAGCCGTCAGGGTTGTGGTCCCGGCCCTTGGCGCCCTTTTGGAAAAAGGGCATGCGGCCGAACTCGGTGCACCACACGACGAGCGTGTCCTGCAGCAGCCCGCGCTGCTTCAGGTCGCGGATCAGGGCGGCGGCGGGCTGGTCGAGGATGCCGGCATGAACGTCGTACTGCGCCTTCAGGTCGCTGTGACCGTCCCAGTTGAGCTTGCCTCCGCTTGCATAGGCGCCGTTGAAAAGCTGCACGAAGCGCACGCCGCGCTCGATGAGACGACGGGCAAGGATGCAGTTCCTGGCGAAGGCAGCCTTGTCGGCGTTTTGCGTGTCGTCCGCGCCATACATCTTCAGGATGTGCGCCGGCTCGGTGCCGAGGTCGGTGATCTCCGGCACGCTGAGCTGCATGCGCGCGGCAAGCTCGTAGCTGGCGATGCGCGCGGCGAGCTTCTGGTCGCCCGGGTGCCCTTCGAGATGCCGTGCGTTTATCCTTTGCAGAAGCGAACGCGCCGCCTGGTCCGCCTGGGCGCTGACACCAGGTGCGGAAAGGTGCCGCACGGGGCTTTTGGAGCTCATCGTGGTGCCCTGGAAGGCGGCGGGAAGAAAGCCCGGGCCCCAGTTGTTCGCGCCGTTCTGCGGAACGCCACGCGGATCAGGAATGGCGACGTAGCTCGGCAGGTCCTGGTTCTCGCTTCCAAGCGCATACGTCGTCCAGGCGCCCAGCGAGGGGAAGCCGTCGAGCGTGAAGCCGGTGGAGAGGAAGTTCTCCGCAGGACCGTGCGTGTTCGACTTGCTGGTCAGCGAATGCACAAAGGCGATGTCGTCGGTGAGCTCCGCGAGATGCGGGATCATGTCACTCACCCACTTGCCGGTCTGGCCGCGGGGCCGGAAGGCGTACTGGGGCCGCGCGAGGTTGCCTGCGGGCCCCTGGAAGGTCACGGCGGGTCCTCCTGGCAGTGGCTTGTTGTCCCACTTGATGAGCTCGGGCTTGTAATCCCAGGTCTCCAGCTGGCTCACTGCGCCGGCACAGAAGATGACGACGACGTTCTTCGCCTTCGCCGGAAAGTGCGGCTGCCTTGGCGCATAGGGTCGCGCAGGGTCGATCACCGGACCGTTCGCCGCCAGCAGGCCGTCGGCTCCAAGCATCTGCGTGAGTGCGATGGAGCCCAGGGCGGTCGCGCTGCCGTTGAGAAAACGGCGGCGGTCGAGCAGATGACGGCCTGCGGGGGAGAGAAGGTCGGGGTTCATGGCACAAACAGGAACTCGTTCGAATTGAACAGGGCGCGGCAGAGCACGGCGAGGCCATGCTGTCGCACTGTAGGTTCGGCGTCGCCAAGCTCGGCGGCGGTGGGAGGACGTCCGAGGGCGAGCCGGAAGGCGCGGGCGACCTGGGCGGCGGGGTCATCACTGGCATCTTTTTTCACACGGGCCGCGAAGGCGGCGGCGGTGTCGAGCGTGAAGCGGCTGTTGAAGAGGTTGAGCGCCTGGATGGGCGTGGTGCTGGAACGGCGGACGGCCGTGCTCTGACCCGCGTCGGGGCAGTCAAAGGCGCCGAACACGGCCTCGGGCTCACGGCGGACCTTGTGCGCATAGATCATACGACGCGTGTTTTCCGGCGTGAGCATCTCCACCGGTTCGAACCCCGTGAGACCGCCGCGCTTGTCGAAAAGGTTGAAGCCGCGCCCGTACATTTTCAGATCGAGCCGGCCGCTCACGGCGAGCATGGAGTCGCGGATGACCTCGGCGTCGAGGCGGCGGGACGGGAAGTGCCAGAGGTAGCGGGATTCGGCGTCTAATGTGGCTGCGGCTTTGGCCGCATCATTTCGGCTAAAGCTGAAGCCACTTTGTCGGTAGGTGGCGCTGAGCACGATGAGCCGGTGCATGTGCTTCACGCTCCAGCCGCTGCGGATGAACTCGGCAGCGAGCCAGTCGAGCAGCTCGGGATGCGTGGGCTTCATGCCCATGCGGCCGAAGTCGCTCGGCGTCTCCACCAGGCCGGTGCCGAAGTGGCCCTGCCAGATCCGGTTCACCATGACGCGTGCGGTGAGCGGGTTCCGCGGGCTGGCGATCCAGTCGGCTAGAGCGATGCGGCGCTGCTGCTCGGGCGCTTCCTTGGTGAGCTTCAGGTCGCCGAGCGCGCTCAGCACGGCGGGAACCACCGGCTCCGTCGGCTGCTCGGGATCGCCGCGGTTGAGCAGGTGGATGTCGTCGGGGGTGCGGAAGGTTCCTGCGAAAACCTTCTGCGAAACATCCAGCTTCTGCAGCTCTTCATCGAGCGGTCGCTTTTGGTTCAGCAGCCGCTGCGCCTCGGCCGCTTCATCCTTGCGCAGGCCCTCGATGGAAAAGGCGGGCTGTGTGCGCTCCCGGGTGTCGAAGCGCTGACGATCCTCCGAATCCGCGACACTTTTCCAGGCGCCCGATGCGTCCGCCACCTCGATCACATAGCTTGTGGCGAGCCGGTCCTTGAACTTGCCCTGGCGGTCACGGCCCCAGACGACACGGTCGATCTCCTGCTCCTGGGCGAATTCGACCATCACCCAGCCTTTGCCGACCTCGTTCGACATCCAGCTGCGTGAATTGCCGTAGCTGCCGTCGTTCACGAAACGCTGTTCGTGACGGTCGGCGGTGACCTTCTCGCCGGAAACGGTCACGGCGGCGTTCAGCGCGACGTTTTCGCCGGCGGTGGTGAAGACCTCGAGCTCATCGATGCAGGGCTCCAGGTTGTTGGTGTCGCGAATGGTGAAGCGCACGCGCTTGGTCTTGACCGGCAGGAAGCGGTCGCGGTTTTCCCGGGCGTCCACGCTGGGCCGCTTCACCCCCGACCTCGCGATCGGCACAAAGCGCGAGAGCTGGCGGTCAATGTCCGCAAGCTGCGCCCTGACCTGCTTCAGCCGTTCACGAGCAGCGAGAGCCTCCGGTGTTCGCAGGTCACGGTCCCCATACTCCACACCGGCCACGAAGGCCTGCATCGAGTAGTAGTCCTTCGCGCTGACGGGATCGAACTTGTGGTCGTGGCAGCGCGCGCAGCCGATGCTGAGGCCGAGGAAGGTCTGGCCGATGTTCACGACGATCTCGTCGATGGAGTCCTGGCGTGCGAGGCGCTTGGAGGGCTCGTCCTTGCCGATCTGGCCCGGCAGCAGCACGGAGGCGGTGACAAGAAAGCCGGTGGCCGCGTCCTCGCCCAGGGCGTCGCCGGCGATCTGCTCCTTGATGAAACGGTCGTAGGGGGTGTCGTTGTTGAAGGCGCGGATGACATAGTCGCGGTAGGGCCAGGCGTTTGGACGCTCGGTGTTCACCTCAAAGCCATGGGTGTCGGCATAACGAACCACGTCGAGCCAGTGCTGAGCCCAGCGCTCGCCGTAACGCGGCGAGGCGAGAAGGCGCTCAACAATGGCGGCATGATCCTGACGCTTCAGAAAGTCGTCCGTTTCCTCCGGCGTGGGCGGCAGGCCGGTGAGGTCGAAGGTCACGCGGCGAAGCCAGGCGGTTGGATCGGCGGGCGAGGAACGATGCAGGCCCTTCTCGGAGAGTTTCGCGTCGATGAACCTGTCGATGGGGCTGGATTCAAGTTTTCCAGAGGCGGTGCTTTGCGGAGAACCTGACACCTGAAACTTGAAACCTGAAACCTGGACAGGCTTGAAGCTCCAGTGATCACGTCTGTCCTCGACCTTCGCCGTGTCGACGCCGTCCGGCCAGGCAGCACCTTCATTCACCCAGCGGGTGAGCGTGTCGATCTCGGCCTGCGGAAGGCGTCCCTTGGGCGGCATGAGCTCGTCGTCGTCATCGGTGGTGAGGAAGTGGATGAACGGGCTGTCCTTGGCCCTGCCGGGCAGGATGTCAGGCCCGTGGTTGTCACCACCCCTGAGGGCCTCTGACTTGATGTCGAGCCGCAGGCCGGACTTCTGCTTTTTCCCGCCGTGGCATTCCTGGCAGTGTTTCTCAAGGATGGGCCGCACCTCGCGGACGAAGTCGACGGGGGCGGCGAGGGCGGAGGCGGAGATGAGCAGGAAGACGGGCCTCATGAAGCAGGATCAACGGTAGGGGCTGCCGGCGGCGTGCAGCTCACGGAGCTCCGCCTCGCTCATGGCCCGGCCTAACAAAATGAGCTCATCCACCCGGCCGCTCAGGCGGCGGTCGTTGCGGTTCCAGTTGCCGATCTGGGCGGGGCCGAGGCGGGCGGGATGCGCCACGTC